>NZ_JBAHUR010000017.1 GCF_036689815.1 Magnetovibrio sp. PR-2
AAAGTGCACAAAAAAGGCGGAGCCCAAAAGCTCCGCCTTTTAATCTTCGGATCGAAGAGAAAGAACTTAGTTCTTTTCTTTGTCGACCAATTTGTTCGCACCGATCCACGGCATCATGCCGCGCAGGCGTTCGCCCACTTCTTCGATGGCATGTTCAGCGTTGCGACGGCGGGTTGCCTTAAAGGACGGTTGGCCGGCTTTGCATTCCAGCATCCAATCGCGGGTGAAACGACCGGATTGAATGTCGTCAAGCACACGCTTCATTTCGGCTTTGGTTTCGGACGTCACGATGCGCGGACCCGTAACGTAGTCGCCGTATTCCGCCGTGTTGGAGATGGAGTAGCGCATGTTTGCCATGCCACCTTCGTACATCAAGTCGACGATCAGTTTCACTTCGTGCAAGCATTCGAAGTATGCCATTTCCGGAGCGTAACCGGCTTCGGTCAAGGTTTCGAAACCGTTTTTGATCAGCTCGGTCAAGCCGCCGCACAGAACCACTTGCTCGCCGAACAGATCGGTTTCGCATTCTTCTTTAAAGGTGGTTTCAATGATGCCAGAACGACCGCCACCGATGGCAGAAGCGTAGGACAATGCAACGTCCAAAGCGTTACCCGTTGCGTCTTGTTCAACAGCAACCAAGCACGGCACGCCGCCGCCTTTGAGATATTCGCCGCGCACCGTGTGGCCGGGGCCTTTCGGTGCGACCATGAACACGTCGAGATCAGCACGCGGTTCGATCAGGTTGAAGTGAACGTTCAAACCGTGAGCGAAGACCAGTGCGGAGCCTTCTTTCATGTTTTCGGCCATGTCGGCGTAGTAGATTTCGGCTTGCAGTTCGTCCGGGGTCAACATCATCATGACGTCGGCCCAAGCGGCGGCTTCGGCGACGGTCATGCATTTGACGCCTTCAGCTTCAGCTTTCGCACGGGTTGAGGAGCCTTCACGCAGAGCCACAACAACGTCGGTGACGCCGCTGTCACGCATGTTCAAAACGTGGGCGTGGCCTTGGGAGCCATAACCAACAACGGCAACTTTTTTGCCTTTGATCAAGTTGACGTCAGCGTCACGATCATAATAAACGCGCATTTTCTTTTTTCCTTCAGTTCCAAATCTGGAATTTCTTAAAACTCAAAATGGTTAGTCTTGCCCAGCCATGCTTTCCGGCCCGCGGGCAATAGCCACCACACCTGTGCGGGAAAGATCCACAAGGCCCAGCGGCTTCATCAGTTCAATAAATGCGTTGAGCTTTTCGGTGTCCCCGACAATCTCAAACACAAAACTTTCCGTGGTGGCGTCCACCGGACGGGCACGGAAGATGTCGGCGATGCGCAGCGCTTCAACGCGCTTATCGCCGACACCGTCAACTTTAACCAGCGCCAATTCACGCTCCACCGACGGACCTTCTATGGTCAAGTCCGACACGCTGTGAATGGGAACCAAACGGCCCAACTGCGCCTTGATCTGTTCGATGATCATGGCCGTGCCGGACGTCACGATGGTGATGCGCGACAAACCTTGGCGGTGACGGGTTTCAGCCACCGTCAAGCTTTCGATGTTGTAGCCGCGCCCCGAAAACAAACCGATGACGCGCGCAAGCACGCCCGGTTCGTTGTCCACCAAGACGGAAATGGTGTGGGTGCGAACTTCTTCGTTTAGAGTATTTTCGCCGTAGATGCTGGTCGTCGCCATGTTATTCACTCCTCAATTCCGTCTTTACACCAGCACCATACCTTCTTCGCCGATGGCGTTTTCGGTATCGACATCTGCGCCGAAGATCATTTCGTTGTGCGCTGCGCCCGACGGAATCATCGGGAAGCAGTTTTCTTCCGGCGCAACGGCGATTTCGCAAATCACCGTATCGTCGGTTTCGATCATTTTGGTCAGCACGTCGTCCAGCTCTTCGGGCTTGGTGGCACGAAGACCCGTAGCGCCGAAGCTTTCGGCCAGTTTGACGAAGTCCGGCAACGCTTCCATATAGCTTTCGGAATAACGCGAGCCATGCAGCAGTTCTTGCCACTGACGCACCATGCCCATGTACTGGTTGTTGAGGATCAAGATTTTAACCGGCAGCTTGTACTGCACCATGGTCGAAATTTCTTGAATGTTCATCATGGTCGAAGCTTCGCCCGCAATGTCCACCACCAGCGCATCCGGATGTGCCACCTGCACACCCATGGCGGCCGGCAGGCCGTAGCCCATGGTGCCCAGTCCACCGGACGTCATCCAGTGCTTTGGCTTTTCGAACGTAAAGTGCTGCGCCGCCCACATTTGGTGTTGGCCCACCTCGGTGGTGATGTACACGTCTTTGCGGGTTTTGGTCAGCTCATACAAACGCTGAATAGCTTCTTGCGGCTTGATGACTTTTTTGTCTTTTTGGTACGCCAAGCAATCCTTCGCGCGCCAATCTTCGATTTGCTTCCACCAAGACTTTAGTGCCTTTTGATCGACCTTGGCTTGGCTCGCGCGCCAGACCTTGATCATGTCTTCCAGCACATGGGCCACATCGCCGATGATGGGCAAATCGACCGCAACACTTTTGTTGATGGAGCTGGGGTCGATGTCGATGTGGATTTTTTTGGAGTTTGGACTAAACGCATCCAGGCGCCCCGTAATCCGGTCGTCGAAACGCGCACCGATACAAATCATCACGTCGCAATCGTGCATCGACATATTGGCTTCGTACGTGCCATGCATGCCCAGCATGCCCAGGAACTGTTTGTCGGAACCGGGATAAGCCCCCAGCCCCATCAACGTCAAGGTGATGGGAAAGCCTGTCAGTTGCGTGAACTGGGTCAGCAATTGCGTTGCACCCGTGCCAGAGTTCACCACACCTCCACCGGCGTAGATGATCGGCTTTTTGGCTTTGGCCATCATCTTGACGGCTTCTTTGATGGCCGCCGTGTCGCCTTTGATTTGCGGGTTGTAGCTCTTGTGTTTGACCTTGGTGGGCGGCGTGTACGCACCCAAATCCATCAGCACGTCCTTGGGCAGGTCAATAACGACCGGACCCGGACGACCGGTCTGGGCCACATAAAACGCTTCATGCATGATGCGCGGCAAGTCGGCAATGTCTTTGACCAAGTAATTGTGCTTGGTGCACGGACGCGTGATGCCCGTGGTGTCGGCTTCTTGGAAAGCATCGTTGCCGATCAGGTGCGTCGGCACTTGGCCGCACAAGCACACCAATGGCACGGAATCCAACATAGCATCCAACAAGCCGGTCACCGCATTGGTCGCACCGGGGCCGGACGTCACCAAGACGCAGCCCACTTTACCGGTGGAGCGCGCATAGCCTTCGGCTGCGTGCACGGCACCGCCTTCTTGACGCACCAAAATGTGGCGTAGCTTGTTCTGTTTGAAAATCTCGTCATAGATGGGTAGGACAGCGCCACCGGGATATCCAAATACGAATTCAACGCCTTGGTCTTGCAAGGCTTTGATTACGATCTCCGATCCGGTCATTTCGTCTTTTGACATAGCGTCCTCTTTGATTTCACCCGTGGCTTTTGTGAGAGGCCACTTGGGGTCTGTTCTACTCATCTTCAATGTTGTTGGGGCGGCCCACACAAACGTGAAGAATGCTTGTGTGGGCCCAGCCCGAACGCAGATGGGCCGCCCCAAAAGGGCGGGCCCACGTGCAAGAGAAGGGAAACTAGACGTTCACGTCTGTTCGGTCAACAAAAACTGATGAACAAATGAAAAGATTTCTTCGCGAAAGCTTTCCGAATATTGCGCAGAGATCACATGGGCTTCGGGGATTTGCGAACGCAGCCATGTGAGCTGGCGTTTGGCGTAGTTTCTGGACACCTGTTTGGCCTTGGAAACTGCGGCTTCCAGCTCCATTTCGCTGCGGAGATAAGCGGCCAATTCAGGCACGCCTAAGGCCTTCATCAAGGGCTTGTCCGGATCAATATTCAGGGGCAAAAGGGCGCGCACCTCATCCAGGCCGCCATGGTCCACCATCCAATCGAAGCGTTTTTCGATTCCGTCATAGAGTTTTTGACGATCCGGGATCAGCGCAATGTGCGCAAATCGCACGTTTTGTAAGAGCGCAATGCGCGGCTCATCTTGCCAGTCCGAAAACGCGCGCTCGGTGGCAGTGCTGACTTCCCACGCGCGGATTAAACGCTGGGTGTCGCCTGCGGGTAGTTTTTCTGCACTTGCGGGGTCAAGCTTGGCGACTTCATGGCGAAACGCCTCCCCGCCCAAGTGTTCATGCAAAGCGCGGGCGTGTTCGCGGATTTCATCGGGCACTTCGGGGATGGGCGACAGACCCTCCACCAAGCTTTTGAGGTACATCCCCGTTCCGCCTGCGAGAATCGGCAAGCGGTTTTGGGCAAAACAGGCTTCAATTTGGGCCACGGCCATGTCGCACCACCGCCCGGCGGAGCACACTTCATGGCCCGACAACACCCCAAAAAGCCTGTGCGGGACGCGGTTTTCGTCCTCAATCGAAGGGCGCGCGGAGATTATCCGCAATTCCTTGTAGACCTGTTGGGAATCAGCGTTTATCACGGTCCCCGTAAAACGTTCGGCGACATCCATCGCCAGCGCCGATTTGCCACTGGCGGTCGGCCCGGCGACAATCAAGACCGGACGCCTCCCCTGCCCACTGTTGGGCGCTGAATTGGTGTCGTGTGCCGACATGGACAACGTACTCACCCTGATCACGCATCCTGACGACAGGACACTCAGCTCTGCAGACGTTGACCTGGCCCGCAAAGCGTTAAACGAATTGGGCACGGAAACTTCCGGCCCGGATTGGCTGGCAGACCATGAAGCCTGCGACATCGCGTTTGAAAACGTATCACACGCCGAAGCCGAAGCCACCGTGCGCCAAGCCTTGGACAACCTGCCCATTGATGTGATCGCGCAAACGACGCTCCGGCGCAAGAAAAAGCTGATCATTGCCGATATGGACAGTACCATCGTCAATGGCGAGACTTTGGACGATTTGGCTGAATTTGCCGGCGTCAAAGACAAAATCTCTGCCATCACAGCCCGCGCCATGGAAGGTGAGCTGGACTTTTTTGAAGCGCTGAAAGCCCGCGTCGCCATGCTGGAAGGTTTGTCCGAACAGTTCCTGATTGAGACCATGGACGCGGTTCAGCTCAACCCCGGCGCCAAAGAATTGATCCGCACCATGAAAGCGGGCGGTGCATTCACGGCGCTGATTTCAGGTGGCTTTTCGTTCTTCACCGACCGCGTGCGCCAAGACATCGGCTTTGATATGTCCTTGGGCAACCGATTGAACATCCAAAAAGGTGTGCTCACGGGCAAGGTCGTGCCGCCCGTGGTGACCAAGGACACCAAGCTCGAAATGCTTATAGACATGGCCGCTCAGCAAGAGCTGGGCATGAAAGACACGCTGGCCATCGGCGACGGGGCCAACGATGTGCCCATGTTGAGAGACGCAGGCATGGGCATTGCTTACCACGGCCACAAGGTCGCACGCGAAAACGCAAACGCCCGCCTGGACCACGGTGTCCTGACGGGCGCGCTGTTTATTCAAGGCTATCGCCGCGACGAATTTGTCGCTTAGTCGTTCACATCCACAACCACACGACCGCGAATGTTTCCGGCCATTTGGTCTTTGGCGTAATCGATAGCGTCGGCCAAGGCGATTTCGCTCATGATCTCTTCTAAGTGCACCGGGTCCAAATCGCGGGCCAAGTTGCTCCAGGCCTGTAGGCGTTTTTCTTTGGGTGCATAGACGCTGTCCACACCCGCCAAAGTCACGCCGCGCAAAATGAACGGCATCACGGTTGCGGGCAGATCGAAGCCCTGTGCCAGACCGCACGCAGCGACCGTGCCGCCGTACTGGGTCGTTGCGCATGCGTTCGCCAAGGTGTGAGAGCCCACGGCGTCCACCACACCGGACCAACGTTCTTTGCCCAAAGGCTTGCCTTTTTCCGACAGCTCTTTGCGATCCATCACGTCCGCAGCGCCCAAGCCTTTCAAATAGTCAGCCTGTTCGTCCGGGCGGCCCGTGGAGGCCACGACCTTAAAGCCGCGTTCCGCCAGCAACGTGATGGCGACGGAGCCCACACCGCCTGCAGCACCTGTGACCAAGATTTCACCTTGGTCCGGGGCAACGCCGTGCGCTTCCAAGGCCATGACACACAGTTCTGCGGTGTAGCCTGCCGTGCCGATGGCCATGGCTTGCTTGGCGTTAAACGCATCCGGCAACGGCACCAACCAGTCGCCTTTGACGGATGCTTTTTCCGCCAAGCCACCCCAATGCCCTTCACCAACACCCCAGCCGTTCAAGACGACCTTGTCGCCCGGTTTGTAATCGGGGTGAGAGCTTTCTTCGACCGAGCCCGCAAAGTCGATGCCCGGCACCATGGGGAATTTGCGAACCACTGGAGATGCCCCTGTGATCGCCAGGCTGTCTTTGTAGTTCATGGTGGAATAGTCCACTTTGACCAAGACATCACCTTCGGGGAGGTCTGCTTCTTTTACGTCAGCCACATTGGCGGCGTAGGTGTCGTTTTCGTTGGTGATTAAAATTGCTTTCATGGTGGAGGTCCTTGTTCAACGTGGCGCGTTAGCTGCGCCCCAATGTGTAAAATTCATCGTTCGGGCGCATGGAGGTAAAGTTCGCCATGCGGTTCGAAAGTCCAAAGAATGCGGTGATGCCCGCGATGTCCCAAATGTCTTCGTCGCTGAAACCGTGATTGCGAAGACCCTCAAAATCTTCGTCGCCAATAGACGGAGCATCCAGTGAAACTTTCAGGGCAAAATCCAACATGGCGCGTTGGCGCGCCGTGATATCGGCCTTGCGATAGTTCACCGCGACTTGGTCAGCGATCAAGGGATCCTTTGCGCGCACCCGCAAGATCGCACCGTGCGCTACGACACAATACTGGCAGTTGTTTGCACCAGATGTCGCCGTGACAATCATTTCCATCTCCGCCTTCGTCAGACCACTGTCCTTTTCCATCAAAGCATCGTGGTAAGCGAAGAACGCCCGGAATTCATCGGGACGGTGGGCCAGCACCAAAAAGACATTGGGGATAAATCCAGCCTTGTCCTGAACGGCCAAAATACGTTCTTTGATGTCGTCCGCCAGTGCGTTGATGTCAGGCACCGGGTAACGGCTGATGGGTTTGTTCATGTCATACGCCCCTTTGACAATTGTGCAAAAAATGCATTTGCGAAAACATCCAGTGGGGCGTTGGAGCGCACCAACTTGGCGCGCAAAATCGCACCCTCCCAACCGATCCAGAAAAATGCGGCGAGCTCAGTGCAGTTCGCGTCCCGGGACAATTCACCCGCGTCGCGCGCCAGGACCAAGCACGCTTTGATGCGCGCCTGCCAATCCTTGAACACCGCTTCCAATTGCGCGCGAAACACGTCGTGCGTGCCGCCCAGCTCTTGGCCCAAATTGCCGATCAAGCACCCCCGGCGAAAATCGTGGCGCGACATGCCGTCTTTGGCATCGTCGATAAAATTCTGCAACCGCTGCAAGGGCGTGAATTGATCATTCAGCAATGACTTATCCAGCTTGTCAGAGAAGTAATTGGCGTAACCCTCAATCACGGCTAGGCCAAAATCGTCTTTGCTCTTGAAATAGTGATAGAACGACCCCTTGGGCACGCCGACAGCCTTCAAGGTTTTGTCCAACCCCGTACTGGCATAGCCGTGCTCGGTCAAAAGCTCGATCCCTTTTCGCACCAAACGTTCACGCGTCACGGCTTGCCCACCAGCCTTTGGCGGGCGTCCGCGTTTGCGTTTTTTGGGGGCCGATTGGAGCGTTTCTAAGGTCATGTTGGTATTATTAGACCAATCGTCTATTAAATGTCAATATTGATCTTTACCCCAGGAGTTCGTTAGTCTTATTGGACACACACGCCAGACGACCAAATGGATAATCATGACCGACGCGCCCACGCCCCCCGATGATGCTCCCGACGCGGGAGAAGCCCCTTCATCGCCTCAGGACGACAACAAGATTCCTGAGGTGATTGAGTTTAATCACCCCTTCTTTAGGTCCATTGAAAAGACCGGCTTCAAGGTTTTGGAAGACACAAACGAAACCGTCATGACCATGATTTTGGATGACGGGGAAGTGACCCTGAAATTGGGCGGCATTAAGACCGAGCTTAAACTGAGTGACGACGACCCGGATGCCAAAATGCTCGACTACATCGCCAAAGGCTTGGAATTCGTTCGCGAACTGCACATTGGCGACAAGATGCCAACAGAGCTCACCACGGGGCGCGCCTCGTGGGAGATCACCGAACTTCACAAAGCCGTTGCCCACAACCGGGTTACCATGCAGCTGGTGTCTTGGGTGTCTGGTGATGAGCATCTCATCACGGACCCGACCGAATTGGAGCAAGTCGTCAACGACCCGACGACCAAAACCAAAATCAACGAAGCCTTTTCCAAAGCCGCCAAGGCGCTCAAAATTGGCGAAGACCGCCGCGAAGACGTGATCGCATTGATTTCCAACTTGGCTGAAGAATTGGCTTACATCGAAGCCTTGCGCGATGCCTACCACGATGTCGAACACATCATCACGAGCGTTCTCAGACTGGAACAAAAGTACAAATCCGAACAAAGCGTGATGGATACGATCCAGCCGATCAAACGCTTGCTCAAAATTGCCAACGACAGTTTCCAAATGAACTTCTTGGAACTGGATGCACAAACGGGTGAAATCTTATCCGCACTCAGCAACATCGCCCAGGTCACCCGCTTTATCCGCGAACACCGTGACGATTTGCATCGCCGCCTGTGGGCTTGGGAAGAGATCGCGGGCGATTGGCGTGACCACGATGTGAAGCGTTCGCGCAAATCGGAACAGTTGTTGGAAGAGCTCTATCACTTCCTCGCCCAACGCTTCTTACCCCGCAAAGAATGGGAGCTCTATTCCAAGGCGTTGGAAAACACCAAGAAGCGCGCGACGGAAGTCATTTGGTAACAAAAAAGGCCGATCCAAAGACCGGCCTTTTGTTTTTCCGGACGGAGCTTACTCTGCCACGTCCGGCAACATGCTCAGGGATTTTTCCAAGCTGGCTTCGTCGTAGGGCTCATCCGTCAACTTGCCGTCGAAATAATCTGTGTAGGCCTGCATGTCGAAATAGCCATGGCCGGACAGGTTGAACAGGATGGTTTTGCTCTCACCCGACGCTTTGCACTTCAAAGCTTCGTCAATGGCACCTTGCACAGCGTGGGTGCTTTCGGGTGCGGGCACGATGCCTTCGGCTTTGGCGAAGGTGACGCCAGCCTTGAAACAATCCAACTGACCGTACGCACGGGCTTCCATCAGCCCTTGGTCATAGACGTGGCTCACCAACGGCCCCATACCGTGGTAGCGCAAGCCACCCGCATGGATGGGCGACGGCACAAACTGAGAGCCCAGCGTATGCATCTTCACCAAAGGCGTCAGGCTGGCCGTATCGCCAAAGTCATACGCAAACTTGCCTTTCGTCAATGTTGGACACGATGCCGGTTCAACGGCAACGATCTTGGTGTTTTTCCCTTCACGCAAGTTGCGTCCAATGTAAGGGAACGACAAACCAGCAAGGTTCGAGCCCCCGCCCGCACAGCCGATCACGATGTCGGGATCATCGCCCGCCATGTCCATCTGTTCCATAGCCTCCAGACCAATAACCGATTGGTGCAACAACACATGGTTCAGCACACTGCCCAGGGCATACTTGGTATCGTCGCGCCCTGCGGCCAGCTCGACCGCTTCGGAAATGGCAATGCCCAGAGATCCGGTACTGTCCGGATGTTCGGCTAGAATGGCCCGCCCTGAGTTGGTTTCTTCGGACGGGCTGGGCACACAGCGTGCGCCGAAGGTTTGCATCAAGGCCCGGCGGTAAGGCTTTTGCTGATAGCTCACCTTCACCATGTAAACGTCAACTTCCAAGCCGAAGTACTGACCTGCGTATGCAATGGAAGAGCCCCACTGCCCGGCCCCCGTTTCCGTAGTCAGGCGCTTGGTGCCTTCTTCTTTGTTGTAGAACGCTTGTGGAACCGCCGTGTTCGGCTTGTGCGACCCGGTGGGGCTGACACCTTCGTACTTGTAATAAATCTTTGCCGGGGTATCCAAAGCCTTTTCCAGCTTGCGCGCGCGGAACAACGGCGACGGACGCCATTGCGCCAAGACATCGCGCACCGGCTCGGGAATTTCAACGTCACGCTCTTGGGTAACTTCTTGACCGATCAGCGCCATGGGAAATAGCGGTGCCAGGTCGTCTGGTCCAACGGGATTTCCCGTGCCCGGATGAAGAACGGCGGGCGGCGGCTCAGGCAAATCCGCCATCAAATTGTACCAAGCTTTCGGAAGCCGATCTTCAGTGAGTAAGTATTTAATACGATCAGGCATTAACCTTGTCCCCTCTCCCATTCATAAGATCAATTGTCTTCTGCACATCTGAAGCAAGCATTATCCCTCTGTGATTGAAAAAATGCCACCTTCGAATGACAGCAGAACGCTTGTTTCAGCTTTGTTATGGGAGTACAAATATATGAATGCACTTTCGTTCAGCTGCGGGCAGACAGACACCGATCACGGGCCAAGAGCTGCGGTTTTGTGCGACTTGGGGAATGGGCGATTATGGATACCTTGCAAACCACATCACCGTCTTCCACTGACGGCGAACATTCAGAACGATCGGTGGACACACCTGTCCTCGACCGTCTATCTGCAGAAACGCTCGGGACCCTTTTTGACGAACTCTCCGACCTGGTGGTGGTGTGTATTGATGGCGAAATTCGCCACGTCAACAAAATGGGCGCTGCCCTGTTGGATGCCGGCAGCGCCGACGCACTTCTGGGCAAGCGTTTCCAAGATTTCATTTGCGACGATTTTGCCGACAGTATCCAAGACATCATTTCTGTAATGGCTGGCGAAACCGACGCGACGCCATTGCGTGTGCAAACCTTGAAGGGCAAGATGATCAGCCTCAACATCAAGGTTCAGTTCTTGTCGGACCTTGGCACATGCGCGCACGTGGTTTTGGGCGAAAATCTGACTGCGCAAACCATGATGGCTGAAGCCATGCACAAAAGCGAACAGAGATTTCGCAAGCTGGTGAACAATGCTTTGGATTTGATCTGCGTGGTCGACGGTGGCAAGGTCAACTACATCAACAAGGCCGGCTTGAGCTTGCTTAAACTGAACAACAAAAACGATATCATTGGAAAATCGCTGGATGATTTCCTGCATGAAAACTACCAAGGCCTTTTAGACGGTGATGTCACAGAGTTTGCCGATGAAGAAATGCTGATGCCCATGCGCTTTATGGATCAGCAAGGCAACATCTTGGACGCCGAAGTCAGTCTAACGATGTTGGACCGGGCCACCGGCTCCAACTACATGATCGAAGCCCGTGACATCACCGCACACAACCGCGCGGTGACGGCACTGCGGGCCTCCATTGAAAATTTGGAACAGCGCGTGCGCGAACGCACCCAAGAACTTCAAGACGAGGTCATGGAGCGCCGTCGCGCCGAAGAAAAACTGCGTCACGTCGCCACCCACGACGGGCTCACAGACTTGCCCAACCGCTCACTTTTGATGGACCGTTTGAAAACCTCCATCGCGCGCGCCAACCGCAGCAAAGAAAAATGCGCCGTCGTGTTCATTGATTTGGACGGGTTCAAACCCATCAACGACACCTTGGGCCACGACAAGGGCGATTTGGTGTTGCAAGAAACGGCCAAGCGCCTCAATGCCTGCGTTCGCCAAACCGACACGGCGGCCCGGTTCGGTGGTGATGAGTTCGTGCTTGTGTTGAGCGACATCAGCCACGCTGACGATGCCATTCCCGTGGCAGAGAAAATTTTGGAAATCTTAGCCGAACCGATTGTGTGCGGTGATGCTGAAGCCCGCATTGGCGCCAGCATCGGCATTGCCATGTACCCCGACCACGGCGAAGATGCCGAAGCCGTCATCAAATGTGCGGACAACGCCATGTACGACATCAAGGCCAGCGGCAAAAACAATTTCGGTTTTGCGCCTCTGCCCTAATCGCTCACGTGTTCCTGACAAACAAAAAGCCCCGCCGCAATGGACGGGGCTTTCGTGTTGGGCAGGAGCCCGCTTATTGCAGCTTCACAGCGACAAAGCGGAAACCGGTTTGGCCTTGGACCAGCAACAGGACGGAACGTTTGCCCGCCTTCTTCGCAGCCTTGACCAAGCGCTTCGCGTCTGCGGGTGACTTGACCTTTTCTTGGCTGATTTCACCGATCACGTCACCTGGGCGCACGCCTTCTTCATAAGCCGTGCTTTCCACATCAACGTCGGTGACAATCAAACCTTTGACGTCTTCGGGCAGATCAAATTCTTCGATCAAGCGATCGGTGGGGCTCGCCACTTTGATGCCAAGCTCAACCAAAGAGACCTGAGAAGATTTTTTCGGTCCGCGTTCCGGGGCTTGAGCAACTTGCTCGGTGTCGTCCAAGCGGCCAATTTGTACGGACAAGGATTTCATCTTGCCGTCACGCCAGACTTTGACTTTGACTTTCTTTTCAACGTCCGTGTTTGCCACGATGCGCGGCAGTTTGCGCATTTCATCGACACGTTGGCCGTCGAATTCCAAAATCACGTCACGGGCTTTGATGCCGGCTTGGGCTGCTGGGCCGTCTTCAATCACACTTGCCACCAACGCACCTTCGGCTTTGTCCAGCCCCAGCGTTTCGGCAATGGATTCGGTGACCACTTGGATGTGAACACCCAACCAACCGCGAGAGACCTTGCCGTCTTTGATCAACTGTTTGATCACAGGTTTGGCGGCGCTGGACGGAATGGAGAAACCGATGCCGACGGAACCGCCGGACGGGGAATAGATTGCCGTATTCACGCCAATGACTTCGCCGTCCATGTTGAACATAGGTCCACCCGAGTTGCCGCGGTTGATGGACGCATCCGTTTGAATGAAGTCGTCATAGGGCCCGGCGTTGATGTCGCGTCCGCGTGCGGAAATGATGCCAGCCGTCACGCTGCCACCCAGACCGAAGGGATTGCCAATAGCCACAACCCAATCGCCCACGCGCGATTTGTCGGAATTGCCGAACGGCACGGTGGGAAGCTTGGCTTTCGATTTAACCTTCAACACAGCCAAATCGGATTTTGCGTCGCGCCCAACCATCTCAGCGCTGAGACGCGTATCGTCTTGCAAGATGACCGAGATTTCGTCGGCACCTTCGATGACGTGGTTGTTGGTCACCACATAGGCTTCACCGTTGGATTTGTGTTCAATGATAAAACCGGACCCCAACGAGGTCGCTTTGCGTTTGCGCGGGCGATCTCCGTTGCCGTTGCCATTGCCATTGGGCTGACCGCGATCAAAAAAATCTTTGAAAAAATCTTCAAACGGCGAGCCCGGAGGGAACTGCGGCATTTCTTGAGAGCCCGAGCGCCCTTCCACCACTTGGCTGGTGGAAATATTCACCACCGCCGGCAAAAGCTGATCGGCCAGGTCGGCGAAACTTTCCGGAGCACTTTTGGCGTGGGCTGTGTGAGCACTGGCAATAACGAGCACAAAGGCCACGGCCAGCATACGAAATACGTTCAAAGAAATAGGCATATGATTGTGTCTCATGGTTATGGATTGACCATTCTGGAATACAAGGTGTTGCGGATCCCTTCCGCGCAGACCTATAGATAGTTTTGAATTTAGGAAGAAGTATGGCGAAAGCCAGCCGCAATTGCGACACTTTTGAACAGATTATGGCATCGCCAGCCAAACAATCAGCAGCCCAAACCCAGCCGTAGCAACGGCTGCGACACGAATTTGCACCTCTTCCATACTCAACATTGCCTCCATGGCTTGGCGCATGAAGTTTGGAAACAGAGCATATAAAACGCCCTCCAAAACCAGCATCAAGCCAAAAGCAGCCACAAAGTTGATCATGTGTTTGAACTCCTAAAAGCGAACGGCCCGCCCTTTGAAAAGGAACGGGCCGTTGCGATTTATGTCAAACGGAACTTAACGCTTGCCCGTCTGATCACCGAAGTAGCGGAAGAAATCGCTGTCTGGCGACAACACCAAGTTGGTGTCACCTTGCGCCAACGCTTCACGATACGCCGTCATAGACCGGTAGAACGCGAAGAATTCCGGGTCTTGGCCGTAAGCTTCACCCAAAATGCGGTTGCGTTCCGCATCGCCGGTACCACGCAGGATTTGTGATTTGCGTTGAGCTTCAGCCAGCAACACCGTCTTGTCACGGTCTGCTCGGGATTCGATTTCCAACTTGGCTTTTTCACCATCAGCACGAAGCTGGTTGGCTTCCTTCACACGATCAGAGCGCATGCGGTTGTACACCGTTTGCGAAATTTCCGGGGGAAGGTCGGTGCGGCCAATCCGTACGTCAACGATTTCGATGCCGTAGTTTTGGGTTTCTTTCGCCAAACGCTGTTCGATCTCGACCATGATGGCGTCCCGTTTTTCCGACAACAGATCGGTCAAATTGTTCCGCGCCATGGAATCGCGAACCGCAGAGTTCAAGATCGAGCCCACTTGGTCACGAAACGCAGCTTCGGTGCGCAACGCTTGGAAAAAGCGTAGCGGATCGACAATGCGATAGCGCGCAAATGCATCAACGTTGATACGCTTTTGGTCAGCCAACGTCACTTGTTCCGGACGGGGGTCCAGGTCCAAAACACGATTATCGTAGTAAACCACGTTTTGGATGAACGGCAGTTTTACCGCCAACCCCGGTTCGCGGATCACGCGTTTGGGGTTACCAAACTGCATCACCATCGCTTGTTCGGTTTGCGAAACCGTGAACAGAGCCGATGCACCGACAATGCCGCCGCCCAGGACCAAGATGCCGAGAACGGCCATGAATACCTTATTCATTATTGACCTCCCGATTGTTTCTTGAGTTCAGGTAAGGGCAGGTAAGGCACAACGCCGCTGCCGCCGTTTTTGTCCAAGATCACTTTGTTGGAATTTTTCATGATCTCTTCCATAGCTTCCAAATACAGACGCTGTGTGGTCACGTCTTTTGCCGCCTTATAGGTTTCATAAACGGCCAAGAACCGTTTGGCTTCACCTTCGGCCTGTTTGCTGACTTGTTCTTTATAAGCTTCGGCCTGTTGCAACATTTTCGCGGCCTGACCTTCTGCGGTAGGAACGATTTTGTTGGCGTAGGCTTCAGCTTCGTTTTTCAAACGGTCCAAATCTTGACGGGCCGACTGAACGTCGTTGAACGCATCGATGACCTGTGCGGGCGGATCGCCTTTCAGAAACTGAACTTCCAAAACCGAAATACCGGATTTGTAGCTGTCCAAAATGGTTTGCAGCAAATCGCGCGCCCGGTTCGCCACTTGTTGACGTTCCGTCGTCATGGCGTTTTGCAATGTGGTTTGACCGATGATTTCGCGCATGGCGCTTTCCGCAGCCAGCTTCACGGTCGATTCTGGATCGCGAATGTTGAACAGGAAGTTCCCGGCATCTTTGACTTTCCATTGAACCCGGAAGTCCACGTCAAAGATGTTTTGATCCTTCGTCAGCATCAGGCTTTCTTCCAACACGTCGCGACCCGACGTGGTTTGGCGGCCAAATGCTGTCGCTTGTTCGCTTGCATCACGGAAACCGACGTCAATGCGTCGCACGGCTTCGACGTTTGGCGTCAAAACCGTTCCAATCGGTGAAGGATAGTACCAATGCAGCCCAGGCCCCACATCCTTGAGAGGATCGTGTTCACCAAACGTCAGCAGCACACCTTGGTGACCGGCATCAACACGGTAGACCCCGCTGCCCAGCCACAACACCAATGCACCCAACAGAGCCAATACGATGACTTTGCCGGAGCCGAACCCGCCGGGCATGATGTTTTTGAAGTTGTCTTGCGATCGACGCAGCATTTCTTCGATGTCGGGGGGCTGTTGACCACCGCCGCCTCCACCTTGAGAGCCGCCTCCGCCGCCCCAGGGACCGCCGCCGTTACCGCCGCCGCCCCATGGACCGCCGCCTCCACCTTGAGGTTTCCAAGCCATGAGCTTAAGTTTCCTTCAAATCCGTTGTCCAAAGGCCTCCAAAGGAGTAAAAAACATCTCCACGGAGCCTTTAATATTTTGCTTTTCTAATACGCGCCCCTATATCAAGGACCGTAACGCTTATAGGCTAGCCTGCCGGACTGCGCAACGCCTCCTCGCTGAAGAGTGGGAGAAACGCACCAAAAAGCTAGTCTGACCAAGGATATCTGCTCGTTTTCGGAGATTTCAAGCATGTCGCAGATTAATGAAGAAAAAATTCTAGAAACTTTGTCCACTGTCATGGACGGCGACCAAAATATCGTCGAAAAAGGCATGGTCCAAGGCCTGCAAGTTCAAGACGGTCACGTCATTTTCGCCGTCGTCGTCCCGCCGTCTGTCGGTGCCGCCGCTGAACCTGTCCGCAAAGAGGCGGAAGAAAAAATCCACGCTCTGGACGGTGTTTTGTCCGCCACCGTGGTTTTGACCGCAGAAAATGAAGGCGGCCAAGCTGAAGCTGCCCCGCAACAAGGTGGCCCGCAAGCCGCGCCGCAACCCCAAGAAGGCCCGTTGATGCCGGGCGTGAAGTCCATTATCGCGGTGGCTTCGGGCAAAGGTGGCGTGGGCAAATCCACCACCACCGTCAACTTGGCCCTCGCGCTCAAAGCTCAAGGCCTCAAGGTTGGTCTGTTGGACGCGGACATCTACGGCCCGTCCATGCCGCGCATGTTGGGCATCAACGGCGGTGAGCCGACCTCGTCCGACGGGCAACACTTGGACCCCATGGAAGGCCACGGCATCAAATGTATGTCCATGGGCTTCTTGGTCGAAGAAGAAACCCCGGTCATCTGGCGCGGCCCCATGGCCCAAACCGCACTGGTGCAAATGATGCGCGACGTGCAGTGGGGCGAATTGGACGTGTTGCTGATCGACATGCCGCCGGGCACCGGTGACGTGCAACTGACCATGGCCCAGCAAGTTCCGCTGACCGGGGCAGTTATCGTTTCCACCCCGCAAGACATCGCCCTGTTGGATGCCCGCAAAGGCCTCAACATGTTCCGTCAAGTCGACGTGCCGGTTTTGGGCATCGTCGAGAACATGAGCTACTTCGAATGCCCCAAATGCGGCGAACGCACCGATGTGTTCAGCCACGGCGGAGCAAAAGACGAAGCCGAGCTGTTGCAAGTGGACTTCCTGGGCGAAATTCCGCTGGATATCAAAATCCGCGAAACGTCCGACGGTGGTCACCCGATTGTGGACAGCGAGCCCGACAGCCCGCACGCGAAGGCTTACATGTCCATCGCTGAGCACACCTGGAACAAAGCGTGTGAAAAACTGGAAGCCAAAGCGGCGGCAATGCCGAAAATCGTCCAGTAATTCCCACACGTTCATCACACAAAAGCGCCCCATTTTGGGGTGCTTTTTTTGTGCGCGTTTACCACTTCTTCAATTTTCAAAGGCATTGTTGGATCAACAACAATGAACAACAATATCTGGTATCTGATGTTTTCAACGCGTCGCACATTTGCCACCCTCACTTCCCTCAGCCTTTTTTGCGCGCTCACTCCCGCCGTTGGCGCCGATCCGGCCCAAGAACCATCTTGGACGGACGGTCTTTACGCCGGTGCAGCCCTGGGCGCGGTCCAGGCCAAAGACACCACAGCCAGCGGCACATCCGGCGGCAGCGTCGATTTCGAACCCGGTGTGGCCGGAGCGGTTTTTGCCGGCTCAAAGCTCAACGACACCTTCCGCTTAGAACTGGAGCTCAGCCAACGCAGCATGGGTTTGGACAGCGTCGCCAGTGCGTCCGCCAGCGGGGATGCCAAAGCCCAAGCCTTAATAGGCAACGCCATCGTTGACTTGGATCTGGACTTGCCGATCACGCCATATGTCGGCGGTGGTGTGGGCCTGGCGCGCGTCAGCCTCAACAACGCGTCGCCCTTTGGCGGCTCCACCATTGACGACACGGACACGGCGCTCGCCCTGCAAGGCATTGCCGGGGCCAGCTATCAGCTGAACGATGCTGTGGACGTGTTTGCAGACTATCGCTACTTCACCACAGGCGATGCAAATTTCTCCACGGCGGCCGGCACCAGCACCTCTGCGGACTTAACGACCCATAGCGTCATGGCGGGCCTGCGCTTGAATTTCAACTTAGGTCCAACCAGCTCCACGCTGAACGGCAGCGACAGCGACGCCAACGCAGGCGACACCATCGCCCAGGCCGAACCCGTTGCGGGACCCGCCCCTGAAATGGCTGAACAGCCCAAGCCCGTTCACACCATTGCCGAGACCTTCTTGGTGAACTTTGAATTCAACAAAGCCGACATCACCGATGACGGGGTCGCCATCATCGAAGGTGTGGTGCACACGGTCAAAGCCGCCAAGGTCACACGCTTGGTCCTCACAGGACACGCGGACACCATGGGCCCGGCGGACTACAACATGAAACTGTCCGTGCAACGCGCCGAAGCGGTCAAAACCGCCCTTCTGGCGCTGGGCTTTGAAGCCGACAACATCCGTGTGATCGGCAAAGGCGAAACGGATCTTCTGATCCCCACCCCCGACAACACATTTGAGCCCAAAAACCGCCGGGTCGAGATCGTTTTGCCCTAAACAAAACGGCCCGCAGCTTATCTGCGGGCCGTTTGACATTTCGGTATTTTGATCAGGCTTAGTCGAACACCTTCAATCAAACAGGGCGTCGATATCGTTTTGGGAAATGCCGGAGCCTTCCAGCTGCGGGCCTTCCAGAAGTTTTTCGTCTTCGGAACGCACATCGTCCGACAGCTCAATGCCTTCGAAATCTTCTTCACCCCAGATGTTGATCATGGTGAGGATGCGTTCTTCCAGATAGTTGATGGTTTTCACCACCTTGCCGGTGCGCTGACCGGTGATGTCTTGGAAGTTGCAGTTTTCGTAGATGTGGATGACCAGGTTAGAAATGGCCTGCAAGTGATCGTGGGACTTCACATCGTCAATACGTTCTCTAATGCCTTGGACGTGGTCTTCAATGTCTTCGGCGGCGCCAAGAATATTGTTGGTGGCTTCCTCGGTCGCTTGAACGATGGCGCTCAATTCCATGGCGGCGGTGACGAATTTGTCTTCCTCAACACCCGGTTTGTGAATGGCAGCGATCTCTGCCTTGGTTTTGTCGATGGAGCCTTTAAGATCGTGCAGTTGGCCGCGCAAGACAGACAGTTCCGGCGGCGCTTCGCCCGCACCCGGCGCAGCACCCGCCACGTTCAAGGTTTCTTGTTTGGAGATGTCTTCCAACATGCCCTTGAGCTCATCAATGGCTTTGAGAACTTCTTCGTTATGAACGACAGGCTGCGGCACATGATGCACGGGCGCAGAAATCCCGCGCTTTTTCATCAAATTGCGCTCTGCTGAAAACAGTTTCGTCGGTGTATTCACAGGTCTCTCACCCCTTCTGCACGGCTTTTTTTAGCGTTTTATCACGCCTACTTTGGCCCCTTTATACCAAAGTTGAACCGTTTAGCAAAAAAAGGCAATCCCCCATTCCGATCTGGGGGAATTTCCACCTTATTTCATAATACCTTACGCGGTTGTCTCTTCACGCTTAAAAATGGTCTGCGTGCCGCGCTTAACGTCAAACTTGCAGAGCTCCAAGTCCGTGTGCAGGGCCAGCTCGGGATGGCGATCCATCATCTCGTTATGCATCCAGTGCATCACTTCGCGCAAAGTCGAGTGCACGGTATTTTGGGATCTAAGCTCGATGACATAGATCATTTGCGCCAGGGTATAGACCGTCTGGCAGCGCACTTTTGCGCCCAGCGGGTAGAGATACTGTTTGTCCTCGTCCGACGCCTCCAGCGCATCAATGGCGGCGTATTGCTCTTCCACCAAAACCTCGGCCTTGGCGCGCAGCTCGTCCGTCAGCTCTTGCAAATACCACGCGTGGAACCCGCGCTCGCCCGTCAGCAGCGGGATACGGCAGGTGCCGTTCCTGTGGCGTTGAAGATCGCGATACGAGCCATAATCCAGATCGAACGTACAGGTGTACTGGCCATAGCTGTCCAGATAACGCGGCAAGTTGGTCTTGGGCGGGCGGGAATTGATCACGTCCAACTCACCCGCTTCCAGCGCCGCGTTGTCCACTGTGGAGCTAAAACTCAAGTCCGGCTGGTCGTCGGCGAAGAACGAACTGTCGAGATAGTTGGTCTTCCACGCGGTCTTGGCGAGGTACGCTTCCGTCGCTTCGTAGTCTTTATGCCCAAAGCTGGACGGATAGTTTTCGCGCAGCTCTGCGATGCAGCCGTCGGCAATGTCGCGGACTTCTTTGAGCGGATGATGACGCATCAGGTGCAGCTTGTCCGCTGCTTGTCGCAAATTGGTGGACCACGCCAGTTGCGAGGTGATGCCTGCAGGCAGGAAGCCCCGCAGAATGTCGAAACCGCGTGCCTTGATGGCGTTGTCCCAAACCTTCTCTTTTTCGCCTTCCGCCAGCGGGAATTGTTCTTTAAGTGCGGCTTCCAAAGGTGCTAGCGCGCCCAAATAGAAGTCCATCCACTTGTCCAAAATGGCTTGGCTCGCGGACGTTTTGATGGGGTCGATGATGGCTTGCTTGGAAAAATCGATATAGCGGGTCGAACTTTCTTGACCCGAATACAGCGGATTGTCCTGCACCGCTTTGCACGCCAGGATCGACAGGCCCTCGACAAACAAGGTGGTCGTACCGCAATCGCCGATGGAGGCATGGCCGTAGCCCACGTAATAGCTCTCCATAAACTTGGCCGAGCCGCGTTTTTTCACCATCTCCAAATGCGTGCGCGCACTGTCCGCCGAGCGCGAATACAGCGCCTGAAGCATTGCGGTGGCCTCAGGCCCCTGGTCATCAACGATGAAAATGTCCGCCATGGAACGTCTTCCCCAATTCTCTCAGGCCCTGATTTCCGGCCCCTTCCCCATATGCGAGCTCAATCGCACGATTCGTGGCCGCATTTTAGCAGAGGGGCTAGATGTTGTGGGAAAGAAGTGCGGCTGAGTGGGCCATTCAGAAAACAACAACTTGATGTACTGCCTTTATTGCGAAAACCAATGGGTGTATTATCTGCTCAATAATCTCACAATGTGAGACACTTTGTTTGAGCCCAAAACAAAATACCTTCAAGAGACGCTCAAAACAGGAACTATATGAAGGAAGCGAATGACATATACGAAAAGATTTGTTTGCTTAGCCAAGTCCTGGCGGCCAGGAGGAAGCTGTGTTGCTGGAAAAGAAGTACTGGCTGATGGTTCTTTCGGAAACTGGATTCGGCCAATTAGCAACCATGGTGAAGAAGGCATTAGCCAAGAAGAACTAACAAAAAGAAGCGGCTATGAACTTAAGCTTGGTGATATGGTCGATATCACTTTTGCAGAACACTCGCCTCACCTTCATCAGGTTGAAAACCATAAGATTGCCCCCAATATTCCCTGGGGAGATCAATATAAAAAAACGGCAGATGAGTTGCGAGCGGCAGTTGATCACTTTGAAGGTATTTTGTGGCATAATGGCACAAGCAGCCAACACGGGATGAACGACGAAGTTCCTGAAATCTATCTTCAGGGTTTTCAGCATTCTCTTTTATTGATTCAAGTACCGGAACTGAACATTCAAATCACCCATACACCGAAGGCTGATGGCAGCACTAAAAGAACATACAGAGGTGACTTCACGTTAAATGGTGTACCGTACAGTTTCAGGATCACTGACCCGACGATGCACTGGCGGATCAATGATAGAACCGCACAAAGGTACCAATATATAGGACCTCTATTATGTATAAGTTTGAGTGGGGTCTTTCCTGAAACCAGATGTGCTCATAAGCTAATTGCATCAGTAATTGCTGATGACATGTAAGGAACACCAGCTGTACCAATGACAATAAGTGTTTTCACCGTCGGCCACTCAACGCATTCCATTGAAAAATTCATAGGAATGTTGGATATGCATGGCATCACAGCGCTAGCTGATGTTCGCTCTTCTCCTTACAGCCAATACAATCCGCAATTTAATCGAGAAAGCTTAAAGGCCGCTTTGCGCTGCCAAGGCATACAGTATGTATTTTTAGGTGAAGAGCTAGGCGCCAGAAGCGAGGATCCAAAGTGCTACAAAGATGGCAAAGTTCAATTTGATAGACTAGCACAAACGGAATTGTTTAGAGAGGGACTTGAGCGGGTTGCTACAGGTTCTGAACAATACAAAATTTCTCTCATGTGTGCTGAAAAAGACCCTATTGAATGTCATCGCACGATATTGGTCTCCAGAAGTTTGAAAGAATCTGGTTTTTCAGTGATCCACATTTTAGCGGATGGAAAAACAGAGGCTCATGAAGACTTAGAAAGTCGTTTAATAGCTATGTTTAAGATGAATAATCATGATCTGTTTTTATCAGCAGATGAGATACTCAAAAAAGCATATACCAAACAAGGTGAAGCGATTGCCTACACAATGAAAACAGAAGAAGAGGATGCTGATTCTCGAAAGAGGGCCCAGGGATGAAACTCTTTACTATCGGCTTTACAAAAACCACTGCCCAAAACTTTTTTGAACGCCTGAAAAATTCAGGAGCCAAAAAGATTATTGACGTTCGCCTGAATAATGTCTCTCAGCTGGCAGGTTTTGCAAAACGCGATGACTTAAAATATTTCTCTCAAACCATTTGCAGTATGGACTACCTGCACGCTCCCAAGCTTGCTCCGACAAAAGATATTCTTGATGACTATAAAAAGAAAAAAGGCGCATGGGAGGATTATGAAAAACGTTTTCATGATTTGATGGTGAAAAGAAAGATTGAAGACATCGACAAAAATGTTGTGGATGGAGGATGCTTGCTGTGCAGTGAAGACAAACCTCACCACTGCCACAGACGTCTGGTCGCCGAGTACCTTAAAGATAAATGGGATGGAGTAGACATCATTCATCTATAATTGCATTTCCGTCCCCCCAATTGAAAACCTCCCCAAACAAGCCAACGATCAATGGGGTCAGTGTAATTTAATTTAATTTAATTCACCTCACTCCTCGTCACCCCGGACTTGATCTGGGGTCCATGGGCGGGGGCTTGGGCGTGGTCGTCAGAAACTTTATGCCGCGATGCCCATAGGCTCCTGCCTGCGCAGGAGCGACGGGGGCGTTTGGGGTTAATAGGCTGGAAACAAAAACAAAAATCGTCATTGCGAGAAGCGAAGCGACGAAGCAATCCAGCATCTCTCGTGATGGACGACCCTGGATGGATTCGCTGCGCTCGCAATTGACGCCCTTCTCCCTTTCCCTCTGCGCACTCTGTGTCCTCTGTGGTGCAGACCCCAATTGCCCCCGCTCACGCGTACCCCCCCCCGTCAGCTTACTGACGATGGTGATAAACGTTTTTCGCAATAAGCCTATGGGACCCAGGGCGGGGGGCGTCCAGACCATTACCGTCAGGCCATTTGGGGGCTTCGTTATTTCGCGCCGAAGACCTTCATGAGAATTTCTGACGTGCGTTTCGCGGGGTTTTGGCGGATGGCCGCTTCTTCTGCCGCCAGATAATGAAACAACCCCTCCAACGCCAAGTCCGTCGCGTGGTCCGTTAAATTGGCTTTCAAGTCCGGCACGAAGGGGATGGATTTGTATTCTCCAACCAACTGATCGTAAGCCGTCACGGCACCAACGTCTTGGAGCGTTTTATCGATAACGGGGGCCATGGTCGATTTCAAATCTTGTGATGAGACGCGCCGGAAATACTGTGTCGCGGCGTCATTTGGACCTTCGTAAATGGCCTTTGCGTCTTGCAGTGTCATGGACGTGATCGCGTCCAAAACCAACTGCTTTGCTTTCGGCATTGCGGCTTCGGCCCCCCGGTTGAGTTTTAATTCAACGTCGTCAGCCAATCCGCCAAGACCAAACTTACGCAATGTCGATTGGACCGTTTGCAATTCTTTCGGCAAAGGGATGTGCACGGCGGGATCGGTGTTAAAACCATCGGCTGCCCCCAATTGTCCAGTTACAGTTTTGGTCCCGACAACCAGGGCTTCTTTTAATCCGGACACAAGGTCGTGCGTTGACAGCCCCATCATCGAAGCCGCCCCGCTGTCACGGCTTGGCTGATCCGTTACCGCCTCGACCGTACCTTGTAAGATTTTCATCCATTCCTGCGCGTAGGTCGGCACAGCCGCCACAACCACAGCACAAACGAATACCGACATGAAAAACATCCGGATTGCTACATTTGGGAATTTCATCGCTGTGCCTCACAAACTGTGTCTCAAAAACGTTCCAACAAAACTATGTCAGTTGATTGTAAACCGTTTACCCATCGTGAGAAAGGGCTCCCCCAATTGCAAATAGGCCTCGCTATGCTTAAGAAATCAATGAGATCAGAATAAATTGGTTTCCCTCACCCCCCGTCACCCCGGACTTGATCCGGAGTCCATGGGCGGGGGCTGGGCGTGGTCGTGAGAAACTTTATGCCGCGATGCCCATAGGCTCCTGCCTGCGCAGGAGCGACGAGGTGCGTTTTGTCTTAATCAACTGAAAACAATAACAAAAACCACCCCGAAACAAGGTTGCGACCTGTCTCGTGGTGGCTGTGTTTTGAGCTATCCCGACAAGGACGTTATACTGACGCCGGATAATAAATGGCGATCGTTGCGTCGTTGTGGGATGCGTTGGTGAACGTCACCCGAGCATTTTGTGCTTGTTTCGGCGACAATGAGTTCAAGAATTTGGCCGCATCGCTATACAGCCGATCGTAATCCGTGGACGTACTCACAATTTCCATCTGAAACGTTGTTGTCATGACGCCTTCGAAGCTATCCCCGTCTGAATCATAAAAACACACAGCCCGTGCGTCTTTACCACGCATATCGCTCGCAGAAATTTTGCAAGTCTCGCGTTGCGCTGTGTCCAAACCATTTGCTGCATTCAACATGTTCCGTTCTGCATCATCGGCTTGCGATCCTTCTACTGCTACATATGACCAAGTGCTCATGTCACGTCTCCCTTTGTTTCTCTATCAACGATTTAAAAAAGATTAGTTCACGCTATACGAGTAAGCATCTGCATGCAATTTTTAATTGTTTTCATATTTGTGAATAAACCTTGAATTGCTCTAAAAATGATCACCCCCGGCCCCAATTGAAATCCTCCTTCAGCAGGCGTATATATACCCCGTCAGCTTGCTGACTATGGTGATAAACGTTTTTCGGAATAAGCATTTCGGACCCGGGGGCGGTACCCGGCGCCTCCACCAAAAATTCTCGCGGTTTGTGTAGGTTATCCAATGACATACAGCGGAAGGTTTGGGGGCGAAATAGGATCGACGAGTGTGGTAAAGGACTGACTTTCACCCGGCATTGTACCACCGTATCGGGCTACTTTTATAAATGCTAACGATAACGAAGCATTTGCAGTTGCCGCTTAATCGCTAAGCAACTACGGGGTTCGGAGGGCACCTTGCAACAGAAGCCCTCCACTTTATTAAAATAAAGCCCTTCAAGCGCCAGGCGAGGTTCTGCGAACCTCTTGGCTCGCCGCATAAGCGGCGGCGCGCGGTCGCGCTTGCCTCATGGCCCTTTGGGCCAATCGGTTGAGTGCCCTACGCCACGTGATTTGTTTTTGCCTGACTTCGCCATCCCCCCTAATCTCTTCCTCTTATAAAACTAGCGATTACATCTATCTTTGCGCGCCGTTCTTCGGCTAAAATGACTAAAGCCTTGAAACGAATCAGTTTGGCCGCACCTCAAATGCGCAGCCAAAACCGCTTGAAACCTGGAGTTTTCATGACCGACGACACTCTCCGCTACGACATTTGGGTCGAAGAAGCGCTGCGCAGTGTGATCAAGAAAACACTCTCCCACGTGGCCGAACACGGTCTGCCGGGGGACCACCACTTCTATATTTCGTTTCAAACCCAGGCCGAAGGGGTCGAAATCCCCGCACGCCTGCGTGCCCAGCACCCCAACGACATGACCATCGTGTTGCAATATCAGTTCGAAGACCTGCAGGCGACAGAGGACACCCTGTCCGTCACGCTCAGCTTCGGCGGACAGAAAGAAAATTTGCTCATTCCGTATGAATCCGTGATTTCCTTCGCCGACCCGTCCGTAAACTTCGCCCTGCAGCTGAAAATGTTGCCGTTGGACGAAGATGACGAGCTCGAAGACGTCGAATTCGATGGTTTGGCCCTGGATGACGACGACTACGACGCGCGCCACCTGGAATACTTTGAAGAAAGCCGCCGCCGCACCGGGCAAGACGAACTTGGCGGCGCAGGTGATGAAGGCGAGCAGAAAACCGGCGAAGTCATTGCGCTCGACGCGTTTCGCAAAAAGTAAGCTTTAAACTCTGCTTCCTGGGCTTCCCCCACCGAACACAACATTTCTTTGTGGCACCCAACGCCGCAAATCTATAAATATTGTCTCAGAACTTGACCTCCCCCAGGTTTCCCCACGTGACCGAAATAGGTGAAAAGACAGCAATCATGAGCGACGTATCCAAAAACGAACTGTTCGATTTCGGCGAAGACACCACCGAATACCGCAAACTCACATCCGACTTCGTCAAAACCCACGACGTCGCCGGGCGCACCATTTTGGAAATCGAACCTGAAGGGCTGGAGCTTTTGGCCGCAACCGCGCTGCGCGACACGTCGCACCTGTTGCGCTCCGCCCACTTGCAACAGCTCGCCAACATTTTGGAAGACGACGAAGCGTCCGGTAACGACCAGTTCGTCGCTATGGAGCTTTTGAAAAACGCCAACATCGCCGCCGGCGGCGTGCTGCCCATGTGCCAAGACACGGGCACCGCCATCATCATGGGCAAAAAGGGCGAAAACGTCTGGACCAACGGCGCGGACACGGACGCGCTTTCCAAAGGCGTGCAAAAAGCTTACGACGACAACAACCTGCGCTACAGCCAAATGGCGCCGCTGTCCATGTTCGAAGAAAAAGGCACCGGCACCAACCTGCCCGCGCAAATCGACATTGGGGCAGTGGACGGCAGCGCTTATAAATTCATGTTCATGGCCAAGGGTGGCGGCTCGGCCAACAAGACCTTCTTGCACCAACAAACCGCGGCCTTGTTGAACGAAGCCTCAATGGAAAAATTCCTGCGCGAAGAGATCGCGAAGCTCGGCACCGCTGCGTGCCCGCCCTATCACTTGGCGGTGGTCATCGGCGGTTTGTCGGCAGAGCTGAACTTAAAAACCGTGAAGCTCGCGTCCACCAAGTATCTCGACGGCCTGCCCACCGAAGGCAATGAATTCGGCCAAGCCTATCGCGATCTGGAGTGGGAAGACAAAATCCACAAAATGACGCAAAACCTCGGCATCGGCGCACAGTTCGGCGGCAAGTACTTCTGCCACGACGTGCGTGTGATCCGCTTGCCGCGCCACGGCGCTTCGTGTCCGGTGGGCATCGGCGTGTCGTGCTCAGCCGACCGTCAGATCAAAGGCAAAATCACCACCGACGGTATTTTCTTGGAACAGCTGGAAACCGATCCGGCCAAGTTCCTGCCCGAAGCCAGCACCGAACAACTGTCCGACGAAGTGGTCAGCATCGATTTGAACCAGCCCATGGACGCCATCCGTGCGGAACTGTCCAAGCACCCCATCAAAACCCGCGTGAACTTGACGGGGTCTCTGATCGTGGGCCGCGACTTAGCGCATGCGAAGTTGAAAGAACGCCTGGACGCCGGTGAGCCCCTGCCCGACTACATCAAAAATCACCCGGTCTATTACGCAGGTCCTGCAAAAACGCCGAAAGGCTACGCATCTGGATCCTTCGGGCCCACCACGGCGGGACGCATGGACAGCTACGTCGATCAGTTCCAAGCCGCAGGCGGTTCCATGGTCATGGTCGCCAAAGGCAACCGATCTCAACAAGTCACGGACGCGTGTAAGAAGCACGGCGGGTTCTATTTAGGCTCCATCGGCGGTGCAGCGGCCAACTTGGCGGAAAAAGCCATCAAGAAGGTTGAGTGCATCGAGTATGAAGAGCTCGGCATGGAAGCCATCTGGAAAATCGACGTGGTCGACTTCCCCGCCTTCATCATCGTCGATGACAAGGGCAACGACTTCTTCGAAGACATAAAAAAAAATACGGTCACGACGTAGATAGACAGGATTCTGGTTAAGCCATGTCCCTCCCCGAACTGCTCATTGACGGTCCCGACGACGCCCCTGTCACCATTGCCTTGGCGCATGGTGCGGGTGCTCCGATGGATTCTGTGTTTATGGTGGAATTCGCTGAAGGTTTGGCGGAGCGGGGCTTGCGCTGTGTGAGGTTTGAATTTCCTTACATGCACCAACGGCGCGAAGACGGCAAAAAGCGTCCGCCCAATCGCGCACCGGTCTTGTTGGAGACGTGGCGCGCGATTGTTGAACATCTGGGCCGTGACAACTTAGTCATCGGCGGCAAGTCCATGGGCGGGCGTATGGCGTCTATGTTGGCGAAAGAGCTGGAAGACGAAGGCACGCCTGTAAAGGGACTGATTTGTCTAGGCTACCCCTTCCACCCTCCGGGCAAGCCGGAAAAGGCTGCCGGGAATGATGGGGGACGCATGGCACATCTATTAGATATCAAAACGCCAACCCTGATTTTACAAGGCACGCGCGACACATTTGGCACCGCCGAACAAGTGCCAAGCTTTCCGCTCTCCAGCGCCATTGACGTTCAATGGCTGGAAGACGGCGATCACGGCTTTAAGCCGCGCAAAAAGTCCGGCCGGACCGAGCAACAAAACTGGGGCGAGGCCATGGATGCCATGGACGCCTTCGCCCGGAAACTCTAAGCTCATCGCCAAAATTCATTCATGAGGAGAACCCCCATGGCGTTCCCCGTAGACATGGCGACCTACGGCGCCTTTTTGCTGACGGCTTCGGTGATTGTTTTGACGCCAGGCCCCGACACCTTAATCATCTTGCGCTATTCGCTAAGCAGCGGACGCGACGTTGGACTTGCCACTGTTCTGGGCGTGCAGTTCGGCCTGATCGGTCACACGTTGCTGGCTATCTTTGGCATTTCGGTGATCATCGCGTCCACCCCTTGGGCGTTCAAAGCTGTGGCCTTAGGCGGTGCGGCCTACATTGGCTGGATTGGCATACAAGGCTTTCGCAAACAAGGCCTGTTGCACGTCGGTGCCACGGGCAAGCCACCCGTGAGTGCAAGAAAAGCGTTTGTAGACGCGATCTTTTGCAATCTGTTGAACCCCAAAGTCATCTTGCTGTTTTTGGCCCTGTTTCCCAACTTCGTCGACAACACCCGCGACGACGTGCCGGTGCAGTTGATTGCCCTGTCGCTAGGTCTCATCGTCATCAACACGCTGTGGCAAGCCCCCTTGGCGTTCGCAGCCGAAGCGGTTCGGCGCTGGCTGAAAAATCAAAAGACCTATAAGCTCATCACCCACTCCACAGGCGTGTTGTTGATCGCCGTGGCCGTGTTGATGGTTTATGAGAATTTATTTTTATGATCGACGACGACTTCACCGCTCAAGACTTCCACATGCACAAACATTCCGTCTTGTTGGACGGGCACCAGACCAGCGTGTCCTTGGAAGATGCGTTTTGGCAAGGATTGGTCGCCATCGCCAAAGAGCGCGGCCAGTCCATCAACACGCTGGTGACGGAAATCGATCACGCCCGCACGACAAACTTGTCCAGCGCCATTCGCGTGTTCGTGCTGCGTCACCAAGCCCAGTAAATAATCACGCCGAACAGCGCCCACGTGGCGAGGGTTAAAGCCACTCCGAACTTTTTCATCATGGCTTAAAGCCCCCGAAGCAAGCCTTTGAGCAAATCCTTGGCGTCGATCTTTTGGTTGTCGTTGGAAGACGAACCGCCCGACCCACTCGACCCGCTTTGCGGTGGTGGTGGGGCCAACGTACCGTCGGAATTGGGCGCCGGTGCGGGCTGGGTAGACGGCTGCTTTTGGGTGGGCAGCTTCACACCCGGCAAAGCTTTTTCAATCAAGCTTTTGAACGGATCGATTTTGCTGCCCGTTCCGCCACCCGTGGATACGGGAGCAACGGCCAGGTTCACGCCCGGCTTATCCAAATCGCCTTTGAGCGAAAACGGAACCTCTTGACGGCCAATGCGGCCTTTGGAAATCAGGCTGGTGAGCAGGTTCGGTTCAACCGTCATGTTGCCCGACACATCAATGCCCCAGCCCGCCAAGTCCACTGTGCCCGAACCTGTACCGTTGCCCATGGCAGATTTGAGGCTGAGCTCCTTCGCCGTCGCCACGCCGTCTTGCAGATCAAACGCCATGGTCACGTCGGCCAGACCTTTGCCGTCTTTTTTGGTGAGCGACAGTTTATTCATCGCCGCCACCAAACCGATAATCCCGGACAACGCCGAGCCCTTGCCTTGTTTTTTGGCGTCCAGTTCGCTGATGTTGAGACTGCCGTTACCGGACAGGGAACTCACCAAGTCCGCCGGGCTTAGCCCCGACGCGCTGAAGTTCAGCCCCATGGACATGGCGCCGTCGGCCAAGTTTTGCCCGGACACAGCTTTGACCGCTTGGCCCACTTGCAAGGCGTCTAGGCTGAAGTTGCTTTCCACCGTCGGCGTGCCCGAGGCCCGCACGGTGGCGGAACCGATCAACGGCCCGCCGAACAACACGCCACGCACGCGGTCGGCTTTTAAAACACCCTTGGCGACATTGGCGTGGATGTCGGCTTTGTCCAAGCGGTAATCACCGAACTGGATGAAGTCGGATTTCAGGGTGATGTCTGCATCTAGAGTATTCAAGACGCTGAGATCGAACTTTTCACGGGACCAGCGCTCACTCACTTGGGCCAACTGTTCATCACCGAAACTTGCAAACACGACGTTGCTGCGGGCTTGTGCGATTTTGCCGAACCGCGAACGCGGCTCACGCAGGCTTGCATTCTTTTGATCGCGGGGCATGAAACGATCCAACACCAAACCACCGGTTTGAAGATCAGCTGTGATGTTGGGCTTCAATCCGCCCGTAGCGGCAGACACATCGCCGTTGATGGCCGTTTTGCCCAGCGTGCTTTTGATGCCCTTCAAACTGTGGGTCTTGCCGTTCGTTTTCAGCTTGGCACTTAGGTCCAAAGCCCCCAGCGGGCCTTTGGGGTTGAAAGCAATGTCCAAAGCCTTCAACACGGCGGCCACATCTTTGAACTTGGTGTTCAGGGTGCCTTCGTAACCAAAGCCGATGGGCAGCACCGACGCCTGGCCTTTGGTAGCCACCGTGCCACCCAATGCGGACACACGGCTGTCAATTTTGGGTTTAAAGACCGATCCGTTCAGGGTCGTTTTAACGGCGACGGATCGCACACCTTTGGGCACGTCCGTTGCACCCAATTGCGTGGCGAACTGGGCCAAGTTTTTCACTTTGGCGTCAACGTTAAGGTTGTTGAGCTCCGGCACACCGCCGAAGCCTGCGATTTTGCCTGTGACCTTCCCAGAAGCGCCTTGGTAACTGCCGACCGATAAGGCGCGCAGGTCCAGCGCACCGGAATAAAGGGTGCCGTCAAATAAGAAGTTTTTGAGTTTTTGGCCTTGATGGGTCAACGCATGGATGCGGAACTTTATATTGGCGTCAAAGTCGTTCAGCGCAGAAAACACGGCAAGAGCTTGCGTGATGTCTGCTGCTGGCTCCGGTTTGGTTTGTGGTGCAGGCTGTGCTTGCCCGGGAGCGGCTTCAGCTTGGGTGGTCGGTGTTGGTGCGGGCTTGTGCGCACCGCCATTCAAATAAGTGTCCAGGTTGATGGCGTCCAAGGTCAGGTCCGCGCCAAACGACAACCGGTCGCGCACCGCCAAGGTCACGCCGCCCGACAAGGTGGACTTGTCCGCCTGAATTTTGAGATCGCTCACCACCACTTGTTTGGGATCAGCCTTGAGCTTGGAGTTGTAGCTCACCCGTTTGACCCTTCCGGCAATCTCCGGCGGCAACTTCACGCCCAACCAACTGGTGAGCGTTTGCGGATCCGACGACATCAGTTCAATATCGCCTTGGAACTGGGGCACCCCATCATTGGGGGCAACAAAGCCAAACACCGCGATCTCTGTAACGCCCGGGGCAATGGCTTGGAACAGGCTCAAGGTCAGCTCCCCATCGGCCAGCTCAGCCGACACTTGGAAATCGGAAATGATGTCACCCTTCAGCGTGATCGCGTCGATTTTCAACTGGACTTGGCCGACCATATCTTTGGGGAAGGCGAAGGCTTTGGCAGCGGCGGCAGAGGTTTCCACCATCTTCGGCGGTGCGGGGGCGACATTGGGGGCGGCGGCTTGATTGTTTTCCTGTACCTGTTCGGTCATGGACGGGCCGGATACGTTCGCACCCGAGATCGCGTCAAGATCCACATGAGCTGATTTCAAATCCACATTAAAGTTCACACCCTTGCCCAGGTCCGCGCGGATCGAACCGAGAATGCGCGAACTCCCCAATTGCATCTCCAGCTCAGCCAAATCTGCGCCTTCGCCGGAGGCATCCACTTGCGCTTCCAGCCCAAAGGTTTGTGACAACTGCATGGGCGCCGTACCCGGTCCCAAGATGCTGTTGAGCAACTGGGCGAGATTTTCACCGCCGCCTTGTATGGAGCCCTTAAAGTGGGGTGTGGACGCCAAGTCGAAGATTGCGCCAGAGAGCTGGATTTTGGTCCCGGCAGAGGCCTTGATTTCAGCATTGAGCGGCACGGTGCGCTCTTGAATGATTTGACCCACCGATGCCTCATACGCCAAAGGCACACCCCGCACCCGGGCAGAGCCCAGGGCTTCAAAAGGACCGCTCAACGATCCGGCGCGCAGGGTTGTATCGATGCCCTCAACAACTTCGCGTGTGCCAGCTTTCATGTCTGAATACACCACACGGCCACCGACGATTTCAAAGTTGTCCAGGCGGATGTCCATGTCAGAGCTTTGCGCGCTCGACGAAGGCGCTGAACCCGAAGCTTGGTTAGTGGAAGACGCGGGGGCCGAGACGCCCGGTTGCGTCGGCGGGCGCATATCCAAGTTGGATGACCCGTCTTCATATTGTTCGATAAAGACTTGTGGTGAAACCAAACGGATTTGTTCGACTTGCACTTGGCCCGACAACAAAGGGGCAAGGGCCACACGGACTTCAACCGCCTGCATATCGACCATGTGCTTAGCCTCACCCCTTGCGGCATTGGACAAGCGTACATTGTTGGCTGTCAGGGACGGTGAAGGAAAAATTCGGATTTCCAGATTGCCGTCGATGGTCAGGTCTCGCCCGGTCGCGGCACGCGCCTGGGTCGTGATTTCTTGTTTGATGGCTTGGGAATCCACAAAGCTGGGCGCAATGATGACGCCGCCGATCACCAAAGCCACCAGAACAACCACACCGATCAATACATTTTTTACCATATCGCGATTATCCCACACTCTTTGCGGCAAACAAAGAATTGTCCCCCAAAGCCGTCACATTGCCAATGTGGAGTGTAGACACCCAAAGCCTTGAAAGGCCATCATTTTTTAATAATGTAAAATTAGGTAAGAAATTTGACGTAAATGAGGCGTTCGGGCAAAGAAAAACCGCGCCCGACCCGAAGGTGGCGCGGTTTTCTACAAGCTCGCCAAGGGGCAGGCTATACAGCCGCCGCCTGGTTACAGGATCAGCCCTGGCGTGCTTTGAAACGCGGGTTGCGTTTGTTGATCACGTAGACGCGGCCTTTGCGGCGCACGACGACGCAGTTTTTATCGCGAGATTTCGCGGATTTAAGCGAGTTGCGAACCTTCATGGCGTCTATCCTCAAAAAACAAGCGGAGCCAAATAGCTCCGTGGTGGAGCCAAAGTGCCCCTGTGGAGGCGGAAAATAGGGGCAAGTGGCTCAACTGTCAACACGTTTTCCGCCAAAAAGGCGTGATTTTCGCCACGTCCGCATTTTTCTCAAAATCCACCGATTTCCGCCGCTTTCACCCTTAGAGGGAGGCCGCCGCCCGCGCGGCTTGGTCATAAAGTCCCGAAAGTGTGCGCAGGCGGCTACCGACGTCTTGAAATTCCGCCTCGCTCAGCCCCAAACGCTCCAGGGATTCGAGCAGGCAAGCCTCACGCACCTCGCGGTATGTCTCACAGGCCGCCCGCCCGGTCGTGGAGGCTGTGAAAAAGCTCTCCTTGCCGCGCTTATGGCGTTCCACCAGCTCCAATTTCACCAACTTTTTCAAAGCATACGTCACCGTGTGAGTGTCTTCGATGCCCAGCACAAAACAAATGTCCGTGGCCCGCTTATCACGGTCGCGGTGGTTAACCGAATGCAACACCAAAACATCCAGATGGCTCAGTTCCGACAAGCCCGCCGCCGCCATGCAGCGCACGGTCCAGCGTTCGAACGCGCCGCTCATCACGATCAGGCCATATTCAAACTCGCTCACACCTTCTGCGCCCGGCTGGGCCAAATGGGCGGAGGAGACAATCGGGGTGTGCTTGCTCATGGCTCAGTCCTTTTTCCCATAACCGCCGCCGCCTGGCGTTTCAATCACAAAGACGTCGCCCGCCGACAGATCCACCGCAGCCGTTGCGCCGAGGTCCTCACAGCTTCCATCGGCACGCTCAACGGTGTTTTTGCCAACCTGTCCATCCGCCCCACCCGCAAGGCCAAAGGGGGCAAGCGTGCGGTGGTTGGACAAAATACCCGCCTGCATGGCTTGCAAAAACTTGATGCGCCGGATGACACCGTCGCCGCCTCTATGCGCACCCGCCCCGCCAGATCCGCGGCGAATGGAAAAGCCGTCCACTAAAACGGGGAAACGCCATTCCAAGATTTCCGGGTCGGTGAGGCGCGAATTGGTCATATGGGTATGCACCGCACTTTGTCCATCAAACCCAGGCCCTGCCCCTGCGCCACCGCAGATGGTTTCATAGTATTGGTATGTATCGTTGCCAAAGGTGAAGTTGTTCATGGTGCCCTGCGCACCGGCCATGACACCCAGTGCCCCGTACAGGGCATCGGTCACGCATTGGCTGGTTTCCACATTCCCCGCGACCACCGCAGCCGGATAGACCGGATTGAGCATGGAGCCTTCGGGTGCAATGATATCTATAGGCTTCAAACAGCCTGCGTTGAGCGGGATGTCGTCGTCGACCAATGTGCGAAACACATATAACACCGCCGCCCGGCACACGGGGAACGGCGCATTGAAGTTGTTGTCGAGCTGCGCGGACGTGCCGGTAAAGTCCACTGTGGCGCGACGGTTTGCCTTGTCGATGCGGATGGCGACCGTGATCGCAGCACCATTGTCGAGTTCGTAATGGAATTCTCCGTCGTCCAAGACATCCAACACGCGGCGCACGCTTTCTTCGGCATTGTCTTGAACGTGGCCCATATAGGCCTGCACCACGTCGAGGCCGAAGTGATCGATCATCTTGAGCAGCTCGGCAATGCCTTTTTCGTTCGCCGCAATCTGGGCACCCAAATCCGAAATGTTTTGATCGATGTTGCGCGCGGGCCATGGGCCGGACGACAAGATTTTGCGCACATCTTGTTCCAAGAAGGTCCCCTGGGAGACGATTTTGACGTTATCAAGCAGCACGCCTTCATCTTCAACGGTGCGAGAATTTGGTGGCATGGAGCCCGGAGAAATCCCCCCGATGTCCGCATGGTGCCCGCGTGAAGCAACGTAGAACAAGACCTTGCCCCCTTCGAATACCGGTGTGACCACCGTAACGTCGGGCAAGTGCGTCCCGCCGTTATACGGCGCATTGATGGCATAAACGTCACCCGGTTGCAGCTGTTCACCTTTGGCCTGTATCACGCTGATAACACTTTCACCCATACTGCCCAGGTGCACCGGCATATGTGGGGCGTTGGCGACCAAGTTCCCCCCTTGATCAAAAATAGCGCAGGAGAAATCCAAGCGTTCTTTGATGTTCACCGAATGCGCTGTGTTCGCCAATGTCGCCCCCATCTGTTCAGCAATGGACATAAACAGATTGTTGAAAATTTCCAACATGATGGGATCGGCAGACGTGCCGATGCTTTGGCGTTGAGGCCGTGGCTCAAAGCGGCTGAGAACCAAATTGCCGATGGCGCTCACCGCCACTTGCCAGCCGGGCTCCACCACTGTTGTGGCGTTGGCGTCCGTCAAGATCGCCGGACCCTTCACCACATCACCGGGGGCAAAGTCTGCGACACGGATCAGCGGCGCGTTAAAATGCTGCCCGCCCGAGGTCATGGAGACCGTGTCTTGCACATGAGGGCCGCCTGAACGTTCTGCAGAGATCTGCGGCGGCAAGGCATCATGTGCGTCTTTGCCTATGGCCTCCACAGCGATGGCTTCGATGATCACGTCTTTGTTGGGTTGCGTAAAACCGAAGCGGCGTTGGTGGGCGCCTTCAAACTCAGTACGGACCTTCACAACTGTGTCCAACGCAACTTCCATTGCCGTATCCGTCCCGGCGTAGCGCAACAGCACTTTTTTGCGCACCTGCATGTTCTCAGGACCAATATCTTGATCGCGAAGCTCTTGGCGGGCGTCTGAGACCAGAGCGTCGAAGCTCTCAGCCAGATTTTCCAAACTTTCCGCCGTCATTGTTTGTTCGACGGCTTGCTCACGCATGGCGGTGAAGTCTGCTAGCCCCATACCGTAAGCCGACAGGATGCCTGCGTAAGGATGAATAAAGATCGCGTCCATGCCCAGCGCATCCGCGACCAAGCACGCATGCTGCCCCCCGGCCCCGCCGAAACAATTGAGCGCGTATTGCGTGATGTCGTAGCCGCGCTCTACGGAAATTTTTTTGATGGCGTTGGCCATGTTTTCCACCGCGATGGACAAAAAACCTTCGGCCAGTTGTTTTGGGCTCATGGGCTCACCCGTTGCCTGCGCAACGTCTGCGGCCAAAGCCTCGAATTTCGCCCGCACAACATCTGCGTCCAACGCTTGATCCGCGTTGGGGCCAAAGACGTTGGGGAAATGTTTGGGCTGTATTTTGCCCAGCATCACATTGCAATCCGTTACCGCCAATGGCCCGCCACGCCGATAGCACGCAGGCCCGGGGTTTGCCCCTGCACTGTCGGGGCCGACACGCAACCGCGCCCCATCGAAGTGCAAAATCGAGCCGCCGCCAGCGGCAACCGTATGGATGTGCATCATCGGTGCGCGCAGGCGCACACCGGCAACCTGGGTTTCAAAGACGCGTTCATAGGCACCATCAAAGTGGCTCACATCCGTGGACGTACCGCCCATGTCAAAGCCGATGACTTTGTCAAAGCCGGCCTCAGCGGCGGTTTGCGCCATACCCACGACCCCACCAGCGGGCCCGGACAAGATGCTATCTTTGCCCTGAAAATATGTGGCGTCCGTCAGACCGCCATTGGATTGCATGAACATCAAACGCGTGCCGGAAACCTGTGAGCGCACTTGCTCGACATAGCGGCGCAAAATGGGGGACAAGTAAGCGTCCACCACCGTTGTGTCTCCGCGCGAAACCAGCTTCATCAAAGGGCTGGCTTCGTGTGACAGGGAAATTTGTTCGAAGCCAATGGCCTTGGCGATGTCTCTTGCACGTTGTTCATGTTCGACGTAGCGATAGCCGTGCATAAACACGATAGCCGCCGAGCGAAAACCTGCATCAAAAGCGGATTGCAGTTCGGACCGTAAACTTTGTTCATCGAGGGGCGTCAGCACTTCACCATCGGCTTTGAGACGTTCGTCGGCTTCTATGACAAGGGTGTGCAGCAAGTCCGGCAACACAATGTTTTGCGCAAATAAGTCCGGACGGTTTTGATAGCCAATGCGCAAGGCATCGCCAAAACCTTTTGTGGTGACCAATACGGTCCGTTCACCCTTGCGCTCCAAAAGCGCATTGGTGGCGACCGTGGTGCCCATTTTCACGTGTTCAATCTGTGCCCCATCCAGCGCAGCCCCATCCCGCACAGACCCGTCCAGCGCCCCCATCAGACGCCGCATACCTTCAACAGCTGCGTCGGGGTATTGTTCAGGGTTTTCGCTGAGCAATTTAAGTGTTTCGATCTGCCCCTGGGGCGAGCGCGCGGCGATATCGGTGAAGGTGCCACCGCGATCAATCCAGAATTTCCACTGTGCTTTTTTCATATTACAGACACTTTATAGATAAATCGCCTGTATTTAAACTTTTTCAGGCCAAGCCTGACGAAACTCAGGCTTCTTGCAGCGGCGAAGGGCCGTTTTTAAGAGGAAAGGCGAGGAACCGTTGTTCAGAGAAACACGAACGGGTGTTTTAAGACAAAGGCTTTAGCGCACCGGCGGCGCGTACAGCAAGCCACCGTCACTCCATAGTTTGTTGAGGCCACGCTGCATTTTGAACCGGGTGTCTGGCCCAATGTTGGCGTTGAAGATATCGGCATAATTTCCAACCTGTTTGATCACGCGATAGGCCCAACGGTCGTCCAGTCCAAAGGGGGTGCCGAGCCCTGGTTCCAGACCCAACAGGCGCCGAATTTCTGGCGAGCTGGTGCTGGCGCGCACTTCGTCAACGTTTTTTCGGCTAACCCCATACTCTTCCGCGGCAATGGTGACCATCACCAGCCAGGCATTGAAATCGCGCCACTGGGCATCGTCGTCGCGAACGGCCAAGGCCAAAGGCTCTTTGGAAATCACTTCAGGAAACACGACATAATCTGCGCTGTCGTCCATGCGTCCTGCATGAACGGTCGACAATGCCGAGCGATCATGAATAGCCATCTGGCAACGCCCGCCAAAAAAGGCCCGCCACATACCTTCCATGGTTTGAATGGGTACGACATCCCACTGCACGCCATTTCGCTTGATGAAATCTTGCAAGTTCACCATCGCCGTGGACGTTGTGTTGATGGCACAAACGGGCACGTCTTTGAGCTTCATTGCTTCACTGAGATTTGAAACACCAAGACCCGTGTTGGCGATGAAGCCTTGTCCATCATAAAAATAGATCGCAGGGAATTCGACTGCATTCTTTGTGTCACGTGTATAGGTCCAAGTCGAGCCTGCGTGGAGCACGTCCACTTCGCGTCCTTCCAAAGCATCCAGCCAATAACTATCGACCGAGATTGCGTCCGCAGACCCCACGGCAGCAGCGGCGGCGGCGCGACAAAAATCAACAAAGAAGCCGCCCCATTTACCGTCAGGATTTTGCATGGAGAAACCGGGGATGCGGTCTGTGACACCGCATTTGACGAAGCCGTTGTTTTTCACCTGATCCATGGTCGAGGCTTGGGCATCGGGCCTTATGGTCAAAAGGCTCAATGCCGCCAAACAAATACCCGCAAATATTGAACGCATGCTTCATCCTTCATTTCTGGCCATCCCAAGACGAGGGTCCTGGCCCCAATTGTTATATAAGACAATCCGCCGACTGTCACATGCAAACATATCATGTATAATGTCGAATTCATGTTACGCTACAGTGTCTTGCAATGACAAAGTTGAACGGGAATGGACGAATACAACGCCCAAGACTGGCCTGATGATCAGCACACCCAGGCCCCGGGTGCGCCGACAAAATCAGCCATTTCAACCAAACTGTTTTTGGCATTAGGCCTCATCACGATCACCGCCATCGTGGCTGGCGCAGCGTCCATCGTTTCACTCAACAAATTCCAACACAACTATGACAACCTGATCAACGCAGAGCTGCCAACGTTGGAGGACACGGCCAACATCAGTCAGCTGTCCATGAGTGTGGTTGGCCGCGGCGCGAACTTGATTGTCGCGCCGACATCCTGGGCACGCGCCAACCTTATTGCGCAAGTTGAAGACGACGCCAAATGGTTGGAAGAAATCGTGACCGGGATTTCCGATGAAGCCTTGTCCAGCACCCGCAAGCAGGAGCTTCTGAACCTCAAAGATCAACTGTTCGCGACCTACAACACGCTCAACACGTTAACAGAAAACCGCATCGTTTACGCTGAGCGTTTGTCCGAAATCGATGAAGAAATTATGCGCCTTCAGCAAGACTTGATTTCTGTGCAGGCCGCCACCAACTTGCCGGACGGCGGCATTGCGCCCTCAGGCCCGTTGCGCCAATGGAATGAATCCATCCATTCCGCCCTATTCTTGCTGACACAGGCGTCTCGCATGAAGCATGCAGCGCCTTTGGGCAACATTGAAAAGAAAGCCAAGCGGCGCATTGGCGGCGTGTTCATTCATCGTAAATTCCTGCCTTCGGAACTCCACCTGGATGCGGAAGACACGCTCCAGCGCCTGGACGAAATTGCCCTGGGCCGTAATGGACTGTTCCAAGTGAAACGCTTGGACTTGGACGCCTTAAACCAAATTGAAGCAACTTTGCGCACAGGCCGCACCATTGCTGAACAGTTCATTTCGAGCGCAGATCTCGCGACCCAAGACATCCGGGTCGCCATCACCGATGCCAACCGCCAAACAAGCCAATCCATGAACATCACGTTGCAAGCGATGATCGGCTTTATTTTGGTTTCCGTTTTGGTGGCCATCGCCACGTTCTTGTATGTCAATCGCACCGTGTTGCGCCGCTTAGGCCATTTGCGGATGTCCATGGTCGCCCACGCGGAAGGTGAGTTCGCACAAATCGACACACGCGGCGACGATGAAATTACGGATATGGCGCGCTCCCTTCAATACTTAGTCGACACTTTGCATTCACGCGAAACCGGCTTAATGGATGCCCGCGACGAAGCTGAAAAAGCCTCCGTCGCCAAAACCCGCTTCTTGGCCGCAGCCAGCCATGACTTGCGCCAGCCCCTACAGGCGCTCAACCTGTTCGTTTATGCCTTGGAAAGCAAAGAAGAAGACGAAGAAAAACGCGAAATCATCAAATTGATCCGCAACACTTTGGAATCTTTGAAAGAGCTTTTGAACACGTTATTGGACATCTCTAAACTGGAAGCAGGCGTCGTTCAGCCCCAGCTCAAAGACTTTTCCACAGGCTTCATGTTTGAGCGCATCAAAAGCGAGCTGGGCCCTGTTGCCTGGGCAAGCGATTTGGAGCTCAAGGTCGTAGACAGTTCCGTGCAAATTCACTCCGACCCGTCGCTGCTGGAAACCGTCATCCGCAACTTGGTTGACAACGCCATCAAGTACACCGAACGCGGCACCGTATTGGTCGGGTGTCGTCACCGCAAAAACCGCCTGCGCATCGAAGTCTGGGATACCGGCCCAGGCATCCCTGAAGAACAACGTCATTTGATTTTTCAAGACTTCTACCAAGCCGACAACCCAGCCCGCCAACGCACACAAGGGCTTGGATTGGGGCTTTCGATTGTTCGGCGTATGTCCGATCTTTTGGGATGTTTAATGGGGTGTGAGTCGGTCGTTGGGCGGGGCTCTGTCTTTTGGGTCGAAGTCCCGGTTGCCCGCGAACGCATTCAGCCGCCGATCTCCTTCACGCCCATTCGCGTCAACCGGGGCAGCGCACATATTGTCGTTATCGAAGACGACGAACAGGTTCTGGCAGGACTGAAAGCCTTATTGGAAAATGCCGGACACACTGTCGATGCGTATCACACCGGAAACCCTCAAACGTTACGCAGCGCGTTCATCAATGCCAAACAGACGCCAGACATCATCATCGCTGATTACCGTCTGGATGCGGAATTTACCGGTCGGGGCGCCATTGATCTCATTCGCAAGACCTTAGCCACTAAAATTCCGGCGATCATCGTCACCGGCGACACAGCACCTGAACGCCTGCGCGAAGCCAAGGAAAGTGGCTACCCGATCCTACACAAACCCGTACGGCCTGAAGAATTGTTAAATATGGTGCATGAAACGCTGTCGCGCGCTGGAAGCGAGGACGACAGCTAAATCACCCCAGACTCATGCCCAGATTGGCCCGCGGGATCAGCCCCAATCGCATCGCGGAATAGGCTGCTTCTGTCCGGTTGGTAGCATCCAGGGCACTGATAATGGCCGAGATATGGACCCGAACGGTATTTTCGGAAATCCCCAGTTCACGCGCGATTTCCTTATTGGAGTTGCCCTGAGCCATAAAGCGCAAGACCTCCATTTGCCGCTGGGTCAAGTTGGGCATATCGTCGCCACCGTCCGTTTGCGCATTGTCGCCATAGCCGGGCGGCAAGCAGACCCCACCCGACAAAACCAAACGCAACGAATTCAGCATAACCTCACCCGTTGCCGACTTTGGAATGAAGCCACGCGCACCCAGTTCCATCGCACGTGACACCATGGCCTGATCTTCCATAGCTGACAAAATCACCACGGCCATATTGGGGTTGGCGGCATTAATTGCGCTGAGCGCGTCCAGACCGCTGCCTTCCGGCAAATCCAAATCCATCAAGATGAGATTGATATCAGGATGAGCGCCAGCCGTTTCGATGGCCTCACGCCCCGTACCGGCTTCGATTAATTCAATCCCTTCTTCCATTTGCTTGAGCACCAACACCAACCCGGCTCGGACCAGTTTGTGATCATCTACCAAAAGAATCTTCATGGGCTACCTTTAAGGGCTTCTGAAAAAAAAGAAACGATGTCATCAGTTTGCCTGCACAAAGTAATACAGGCAAATGAAAAGACATGTTTTTGATGCACCAATCATCAGACAATGAGAATAATCCAAAGTGCGTATGACCTTCGTCTTTCCGTGGAATATACGACAAACCACAATTCTGTATGATGTATTTGTGTGTGTTCATTGGTATGCGTCCCCATTCGCATATCGGTGACATCTCCATTATGGAGAGCAAGGGGTCAATATTCCTAAACGCCGGTGAGGCTTGTCCTCTCCGGCGTCCTTTTTTTTCCAACTCACCGTAACAACACAAAGAACAGCCTAATACGTTTGCGCTTTTCCGTCTGGCTGCGTTCAACGGCTATACTTGCTATTGTTGCAACTCAAATAGAGTATGGGGTACGGCATGATCGCGTGGGAACGTCTCCTGATCGATCTCGGCACCAATATCGTGTTGTTGATGGCATTGGCTTTTGCTTATAGCCATGCCCTGCGCCATCTCAACCGGGTGGCTCCCCATTACAAAAGCCTTATCGTCGGCCTTATTTTTAGTGTAATTGCCATTCTCTGCATGAACGCGTTGGTCGAAATCACACCCGGTGTAGTCCTGGATGGGCGCAACGTCATCGTCTTGATTGCCACCGTGTTCGGCGGCCCCGTCGTCGGGCTCATCACCACGGGGCTTGCATCGGCTTTTCGGCTGCACATGGGCGGCGTCGGGACTTTTACGGGCATTGCGGCCATGGCGTCAGCCCTGGGCGTGGGTGTTGCATTTCACGTCTTTTATCACCACCCGCCGCACAAGATTCGTCTCGGACACATTTTCTCCATGTCACTGGCCGTCAGCCTCTTGAGCTTGGGCTGGATGTTTAGCCTCCCCGAAGCCATAGAACCCGCTGCCATCGTCAACAGCGTCGCCATACCGGTCCTGGTGTCCTATCCCCTTGCAGCTGTCTTTTTAGGCTATTTGTTGCGTCGAGAACACTTGCACCTGCGTGTCTTTGAGCGGTTGCGCAAAAGTGAGGAAAGTTTCCGTGACTTTGCCCAAGCCTCATCTGACTGGTTCTGGGAGACCGATGAATATCGCCGCTTTACCAAAATAGCTTTGGGCAACCGCAAGCTTCCAGGTCTAGATCCAGAATCCTATATCGGCCGAACCCGTGAATCCATTGCCGTTGATTACACCGACAACCCCAAATGGCAAAAATTGCTTCAAGACATCGCCAACCACAAACCGTTCCAAGATTTTGTTTACGAAGTGGCCCGCGACAACGGCGAACGTGTCCATATCTCCATCAACGGCGTACCAATTTTTGATGAAGACGGTGTTTATCAAGGCTATCGCGGCACCGGGACCGACATTACGGAAAGTATCAAAGCGCAGGCGGATTTGGTTGAAGCCAAGGAACAAGCCGAACGTTTTTTGGATGTTGCCGAAGCCATTATCGTTGCCATCGACAAAAACGCCATCGTGACCTTGATCAACCGCCGGGGCTGCGATGTCTTGGGATACAGCGAAGATGAACTGTTGGGGCAAAACTGGTTCGACACGGTGATCCCCTTCGAAGAGCGCCGCGAAGTGTGGGCCATTTTCCAAGACCTGATCAAGGGCGGCGCACTCCCCAACCAATATTTTGAAAACCGCGTCCTCACCAAAGAAGGCGCACTCTTAACCGTCACGTGGCACAACACCGTTCAGCGCGACAAGTATGGGCACATCATCGGCACGCTCAGTTCCGGACAAGACATAACCGCACGCAAGGTCGCCGAAGAAGAAATGCAAGTCGCAAAAGATATAGCCGAAAGCGCTAGCCTCGCCAAAACAGAATTCCTCGCCAGCATGAGCCATGAACTTCGCACCCCCTTGAATGCCGTTCTTGGCTTTGCTCAAGTCTTGCAATACGACACCGAACACCCGCTGACCCCAAAACAACGGCGCAATGTCGAACATGTTCTGAGCGGCGGCGATCATCTGTTACAGCTGGTCAATGAGATCTTGGACCTCACAACGATTGAGGCGGACCAATACGCTCTTGATCTGAAAGATATAAATGCCAACTCATTGGTGCGCGAATGTGTGGCGTTGTCCAAACCCATTGGCAAAACGCGCGCCATTGAGCTGATCGACACCTTCAGCGATATGGACCCCATCACACTGACCACGGACGGCATGCGTCTGAAACAAATTCTCATCAATCTGCTGTCCAACGCCATTAAATACAACACCTCTGGCGGTACGGTGACCGTCGAAGGGGATTTGGATACACCGGGGTATCTACGCTTGATCATCACGGATACGGGCATCGGCATTTCCCCGCAAGACTTAAAAACCGTGTTCGGCATGTTCCAACGGGTTGGGGCTGACCCGATGATCACCCACGAAGGCACCGGGATCGGGCTCACCGTCAGCAAACTTTTGGTCGAACGCATGGCGGGACAAATCGGCTGTTCGAGCATGTTGCATCAAGGCAGCTCTTTTTGGATAAAAATCCCCCTCGCATCCAATGATGACATCGTGATTTGGAACGACCAAATGCGTGTTGGCGTGGACCCCATCGACAAAGACCATCAAATCCTGGTCACACTGTTAAACAAAGTCATCACCAACGCGCATGACATTCCGGCAATGGATGAGGCCATAGGGCGTCTGATCGCCTATTTGCTGCATCATTTCCGTGCCGAGGAGGAAATCATGCGGTTGTGCCGTTATCCCAAACGCGAAGAACACGCAGATGCGCATGCGGCCCTGATCGAACGCGTACGCGTTCTCAACAACCGATGGAAAGACGGCCGGGATGGCAACGATTTAAAAGCACTCAACGACATGCTGCATGACGAACTTCTCGTGCACTTGTTTTCGACAGATGACGATATCGCCCCCTACACCAAAGGGCGCGAGCGCGAAATCAAACAAGCACTTCAAAGCGTTCGCCTTTAATGACAGAACAAACAAAAACCCCGCCGAACCATGTCGGCGGGGTTTTGGTATTTGCAACCGCTTAAAAGCTTAGATGGAACCTTTCAAGGAGGCGCCAGCTTTAAAGCGTACGGACTTAGATGCTTTGATGCGGATGGTTTCACCGGTTTGCGGGTTGCGGCCTTTGCGGCCTGCACGCTTGGCAACATTGAACGTACCAAAGCCAACCAGCTGAACTTTTTGGTTCTTTTTCAAAGAAGCGGTAACGGTTCCGATAACGTCGCCCAAAGCTTCATTTGCAGCTTTGGCCGTGCAACCGGTTGCTTCTTGAATCACGCTGACCAGATGTAGGCGATCGCTGGTCCCTTCGGGGGTCGCTTTGTAACGTTTCGCCGGTTTCGCCGCTGCAGCTTTTTTCTTAGCCGGGGCTTTTTTCTTCGTGGTCGCTTTCTTAGCCATAGAAATGCACTCCTCCTGAGAATCGATCTGAGGCGGGAGTTTAACCCGATTCACACAAAAAGCACCATACGCAAACGTAGCTATCCAAAGAATTGTCACAATCTACAGTTTGTCTGCACCAGCCCCAAAAAACGTAATCTGTCCCTTTTAAATTATCCTCCCAGCAGCTCGAAAACAAAGCAGAGCCCGACGACGGCATCTGCGCACGGGAATTGCTATTGAAACTGAACACGCTGACACCATATATGATGACAGAAAATAATGCGGCTGCATTCATCGTGAAGCCCTCTTTCCCGTGTGGAGCTTATGAGGCCTTCCGCAACTGCGAAACACACCACACCCCTTGCACACACCCCAGGGCTAATCCAAATGGATGAGCTAACCCCCTATTAGTCTTACATTTTTCCATGTAATACATTTGTACCATTTATACTACTAAGAAAACATTTGTTGCAAAACGATTGGTTTTGACACAGGATGTGCCGTCAGATCGTCAGGGGTAAGGACGAGGCCTGGGGAGGCCAGAGATGGAATACCAAGAGCTGTCACAGCGCGTCGAAGACGCCTTTGAAGGCCTAAGTGCGCAACTCAAGCGCGCGGCTCGTTATGTGTTGGACCATCCCGATGACGTTGCGTTGTTGTCCATGCGCCAGTTTGCAGCCAAAGCCAACGTCCATCCTTCGACCATGATGCGTTTGATCAAAGAATTGGGTATGGACGGCTACGCAGCCTTCCAAGAGCCCCACCGCCATCGCCTGCGCACATTGCCCAAGCCCATTGTTGCAGCCGTGAACGGCTACGCGTTGGGCGCTGGGGCGGAGATGGCTATTTCTGCGGACTTTGTGTTGATGAAACACTCTGCACAAATCGGTTTTCCGGAAGTGTCCATCGGAACGTTCCTGGGCGGCGGGGTGACGCATGTTCTCCCCCAGCTGGTTGGCATGGCCCGTGCGCGTGAACTTGTCTATACGGGCGAGCGCATCAACGGGGAACAGGCTGCATCTATGGGCTTGGCGACACGGAGCTTTTCTGACGAAACCTATGACGAGGGTGTAAAGGCCTTTGCCAAACTCATCGCATCCAAAGCCCCCGTATCCATGGCCTTTGCCAAAGACCATTTCGCCGAACTGCGCACCTATGACGAAGCCTTTAACAGTGAGCTGGACGCCATATTGGCGTGTATGAAAACCGACGATTGGGCCGAAGGAGTCGCCGCTTTCGCTGAAAAACGCCCCCCTGTTTTTAAGGGGCAATAGTTATGCCCGACGACACTCTTTCTTTTTTGTCGCCAAAATCCATTGCGATCATTGGCGCGTCCAAGGACCCCACCAAACGCGGCTATCAAGCCATTCGTTATTTGATTGCCGATAAGTTCCCAGGCGGTATCTACCCAATCCATCCCCGTGAACCAGAGATCCTGGGCATCCCCGCCTATGCCTCAGTCACGGACGTTCAAGACACCATCGATATCGCCCTGGTCTGCACCCAGGCCAAGACCTTGCCCTCTATTGTCGAAGACCTCGGCAAAAAAGGTGTAAAGGGCGCGATTATCTTAGCCGGCGGCTTTGGTGAAATGGGGCCGGAGGGCGAAGCCCTGGAACGCGAAACTCTGGACAAAGCCAAGGCCTACTCCATCCGTCTCATCGGGCCGAATACGTCGGGCATCTTCAATTTGCACGCTGCCATGAACTTGGTCGGTATGCCTGACGTGCGGGCGGGTGGCATCGGCATCGTGTCGCAATCGGGCAATATGGCGTTGTCCATTGTGACCGAAGCCTCTTCGCGCGGGTATTTGGGCTTTAGCACCTATGTCGGTGTGGGCAATCAAGCCGACGTGCACTTTCACGAATACCTGTCCTATATGGGCCAAGACCCGGACACGTTTGTCCCGGTGCTCTATGTCGAAGGCTTTAAAGAAGGCCGGGCGTTTTTGGACGTGGCCCGCGACGTGACCCAACACAAACCGGTTGTGCTTTATAAGTCCGGGCGCACATCTGTCGGCCAAGAATCTGCCAAATCCCACACGGGTGCATTGGCCGGTAGTTATGAAATGACCGTCGATTTGATGCGCCAAGCAGGCGTCACCGTCGCGCGCCAATCCGACCATGTGGTCCCCGTAGCCGAAGCGCTACGCTTGTTGCCACCGGCGGCATCGAACCGGGTCGCTGTTTTGGCCGACGGCGGCGGACACGCGACCATCGCCGCCGACAGCTTGACCGAAAACGGAATTGAGCTGCCGCGTTTAAGCGCCGACACCACGCAAAAGCTATCAGAGCTTCTGCCGCCCGCAGCCAGCCTTGCCAACCCCGTCGACGTGGCCGGGGGAACCGACACCAACCCGGGCCTGTTTGCCGACTGCGCACAGCTGTCGTTGGAAGACCCCAATGTTGATGCCCTTCTGATCGTCGGCTTGTTCGGCGGCTACAAGTTGCGTTTCGCCGAAAGCTTAGGCCACATCGAAAACGAAACGGCGATCCGCCTCAGCGCCTTGGTACGACGCTATAACAAACCGATCTTGTTGCAAAGCCTGTACACCTTCGTGCAGCCCGACGCCTTAAAGACACTGCGCGGCGCTGGAGTCCCAGTCCAAGAATCCATCGAAATCGCCTCCAGTTGCATGACCGCGCTGGTGCACTACGGTCACGCCAAACGCCGCAACGCCGAACACCCGCCCATCATCGTGACTGAAAAGCCCGAAGGTGCCGATAACATCGTTAAAACGTGCAGGGATGAAGAGCGTTTGTCTTTGTTCGAATACGAAGCCATTGAACTTCTCAAAGCTTACGGCGTGCAGATGGAAAATTTCCAGTTCGTCAGCACCAAGGACGATTTGGACGCTGCATATGACGTCATCGGCGACATGCCGAAGGTCATGAAGGTGGTGTCGAAGGACATCTTGCACAAAACCGAAGCGGGCGGTGTTCGCCTGGCTTTGCGCGACAAAGTGTCCGTGCATAAAGCTTTCGATCAAATCATGGGCAGCGCTTTGGCCTATGATCCCGGCGCGGATATCAAAGGCGTACTGCTGGGCCCCATGGCCGAGCCCGGCGTCGAAGTCATCATCGGCATGATGTGCGATCCGGTTTATGGCCCGGTGATGATGTTCGGCATCGGCGGCACGCTGGTCGAGGTCTTGCGCGACGTTTCGTTCCGCGCCATCCCGCTCAGCCCCGCGGACGCAGAAGAAATGCTGGCCGAGATTAAATCGGGTGCCATTTTAGAAGGCGTGCGCGGTGCGCCGCCCATCGATAAAGAAGCCATCGTTGATGTGATGATGAAGGTTTCTGCCTTGGTCCAAGCCCACCCCGAAATCGTCGAATTGGACTTGAACCCCATATTTGCGCATCAAGTCGGCTGCACCGTTGTCGATGCCCGCGTCATATTGTCAGAGGAGCCGGTCGCATGAGCCATGTCTTCACACCGAAAGACTGCACCCTTACCCTGAATAACAGGGTTGCCACATTGACCTTCAACCGCGATGACGTGCGCAATGCGCTAACAGGGACCGCGCTCATTGACGACATCGTTGATACGGTTAACTGGGCAAACACGTCGCCGGAGGTCTCAGTTTTGGTTCTCACCGGCACAGGCAGTGCCTTTTCCGCAGGCGGCAACATCAAAGACATGCGTGAGCGCGCAGGCGACTTTGGTGGCAACGTGGCAGAGCTGGAAAACCGCTATCGTCGCGGCATCCAACGCATACCTTTGGCGCTTCACAACGCCGAGCTCCCCACCATCGCCGCCGTCAACGGCCCAGCCATCGGTGCGGGGTTGGATGTGGCCTGCATGTGCGACATACGTATTGGTTCGACGAAAGCAAAGTTCGGCGAAACGTTTGTGAATTTAGGCATCATTCCCGGTGATGGTGGAGCTTGGTTCTTACAACGCTTGATCGGTTATCAACGGGCCGCTGAATTAACCCTGAGCGGTCGAGTGATCGGCGCGGACGAAGCCAAAGACATCGGTTTGTTGCTCGAAGTGGCTGAACCCGACACCCTCATGGAACAAGCCCACGACTTAGCCGCCACCATGGCGGCCAAACCGCCACAGGCGCTGCGCTATGCCAAGCGTTTGATGAAAATGGCCCAACGCCAAGAGCTTCCAGACTTTCTGGATTTCTGCGCCACGGTGCAAGGCATCTGTCACAACACCGAAGATCACACAGAAGCCGTCAGTGCATTTTTGGAAAAACGCGACCCCAGTTATACCGGGCGATAAGGTCTTTCCGCATTCCTTGCCCAATAGCTCTGACCTTGTGCGGAGCTTCTAAATTCTTCTGCAGATGACCCTGAGGAGAAATTGCTTCAGTTTGTGTAAACTAAAACTGGAAATAAATGAACTGAGAAACAGGGTTTAAATAAACGAAGATAAAAGGAACGGTATTCCCCCCCGAGTACCCTAGACACTTTTTAGCGTACCAATTACGCAACAGAAAGGTGTTTAAAATGAGTGCTAAACGTTACACGGAAGAATTTAAGGTTGAAGCTGTCAAACAAGTCACAGATCGGGGCTATAAGCTTGGTGAAGTGTCCGAGCGCTTAGGCGTTACGCCCAAAAGTCTGCGTGACTGGATCAGTAAATACGGCGATACCGGTTCTCAGCATCAAGTTATTTCAGGTCAGCAAGACGAGCTTCGTCGATTAAAGTCGGAGCTCCGCCGTGTCACTGAGGAGCGCGACATCTTTTCTTTGGGTGAATTATGTCACCCAAATTCAGGCGCTATGGCGNTAGAGGTTTTAAAGGTGGCGTGGTCGCTTTCTTAGCCATAGAAATGCACGCCTCCTGAGAATCGATCTGAGGCGGAATTTAACCCGATTCATGGATAAAGCACCATACGCAAAACAAACCCGTGACGTGAAGCCCGTAAATTGGACCATGACTGGTTGGAATTTTCTAATTATGATTCCCGTATTGGGAGGAGGGAAGTTCCATGAAGGAATCTAAATTCACAGAAGCTCAGTTCGATGGACTTTGGGGGCAATCGGAACGGCGGAATTTCAGGGATTTGGTATAAATTGGTATTATCCAGCGCGAGCGGCTTCATCCGTGCTGTCCGGGCCGATAAACTGCACACCGTCAAGACTTATCTTAATATGGTTTTTAATGTTGGTATCGGGCACCATGACGTCGGAAATAAAAAGGTGTACCACGGTGTGAATGATCCATTGAGGGGGCAGCACACCGCTTCTAACAATGTCTAGGGCTGTATCTAAATCATGTAGGGATTGAGCATGGTGGGCTTTGTGTTTTTCTAAACCATCATAGCCCATATCTTTTAAAAGCTGTTCTTCGTTCTCAAAATGGGATCGAACATCGTGGATCAACGTTCGAAGTGCATCTTCAAATTTTTTGCTCTCAGCATCTTTCGTTTCAACGATTTCAAGACAGTGATTAATAACGTCTAAAATCTTTTTGTGTTCTTCATCGATAAACACGCTACCCGTCAACAACTCGCCAGGAAGTTCAAGCCTCATTTCACGGAAACTCCTTATGTGCGCAAAACCAATAAGCCAGAACATGTATATGGGCACATAAAAACGCCCTTCAACGTGTTTGTCGCGACAAACACTATGAACGCGGCGCCGGGGCGAAAGGCAATTCACGGGTACTTTTGTGCGAGGATTGGTGGCGTTTTGCAGACGAAGCAAGTGCCCAAAAAGCAACAGGTAAAACACCTGCAAGAGGTAACGCAACCGCACCAGCAAGCGCTGCTCCGCTGCCCATTGACAGGACACCGTGTGCTAAATCAACCAAATCGTTTTTTGTGTTTCTATGATGTCTGGAACGGCTGTCCATGATGAAAACCTTTCTTGTGACGATAAACTGAGTAACTCGGCTCTTTTGTTGCTAATGATATTCATTATCAACAGCAAAAACCTAGCACCGCCAGAATGCCGTGTAAAGTGCTAATGCGAATTACTCGCATTGAGCATCGAAAGGCTGTGAAAAGACCCGTGAAAACGAACTTAGAGATCTGTTTTTGTGAGTTTTTTGGAGTTTTGCTCTTGCACTTGAGCATACGAACAGAGAGGCTCAGCCGCTCCTGTAAGAAGCTTTTTTTATCAGCTTGGCCCGAAATACAAGTCTAGCGCCAGACTGTTCCATACACCCGTTTGGTGCTGGGCTTTAGTCCAGCCCCATCAGGCTCCGCGCAAAATCCTTCGGATCAAACGGGCGTAAGTCATCCGCCCCCTCGCCCACGCCTATAGCATGAAACGCCAGACCAAATTTATCTGCCAAGGACACAACGACACCGCCTTTGGCCGTGCCATCCAATTTGGTCATAACCATGCCCGTCACATTGACAGAGCTGTTAAAGGCCTCCACCTGAGCATGAGCATTTTGACCGACTGTCGCATCCAAGACCAACACCACATCGTGGGGGGCGCTGGGGTCGGCTTTTTTAAGGACACGCACGATCTTTTCAAGCTCTTCCATCAAGTGGGTTTTGTTTTGCAGGCGGCCTGCTGTGTCGACCAGCAAAACATCAACGCCTGCGCTCCGTGCCTGTTCTAAAGCATCATACGCCAGCCCCGCCGCATCAGCACCAATGTCACGTGAGACGACGGGTGCGCCAATTCGATCACCCCAAACCTGCAATTGTTCGATGGCCGCAGCACGGAATGTATCCCCTGCCGCCATCATGACCGATCGCCCTTCATCCGAAAACTGCTTGGCCAACTTGCCAATGGTCGTGGTTTTGCCAGACCCGTTCACACCACAGACCAAAACCACATGAGGCTTTTTGAGCGGGTCAATATCCAAAGGTTTTGCAACGGGAGCCAGAATTTCACAAACCGAGTCCGCAAAGGCTTCGCGAACTTCTACGTCATCGACATCTTTGTTAAAGCGCGTGGCAGCCAAACTTGCCGTCAATTTGGCCGCCGTGCTCACACCCATATCAGCGGTGATTAAGACCTCTTCCAATTCTTCCAAGGCATCATCATCTAGGCGGCGGCGAACGGTAAACGCACTGCCAATGCCATCGGTCATGCGCGTCGAAGACTTGCCGAGCCCGGAACGCAGTTTTTTTAACCAACCACCAGCTTGTTCACCGTCAATTGTCTGATAATCACCCGTGGCAGAGCCCAAAAGCACGCCGTCCTTTTCAAAGGTCACAGCAACATTTACGGTCTGCCCGGCCCCAACGGGTTTTGCCAAACGCACGGGCACAAAGCTTTCGGTGCGACCATTTTCTTGGTCATCCATCAAAATGCGGTGCACTTTGCCCGTCAGCGCCCTGAGATGCCCATCCATGAAGGACTGCCCAGTTTGGCGCATCTGTTCGCTGCGCCTTTGCACCACATCTGCTTCAATAGGTGTTAAGCTATGGGCAGGGACATCCATTCTGGACACGTATGCGAACACGGACCAACGGGCAATATTCCAGTTGTTTAAAGCCACCAGAGTGTCATTGAATTGTTGATCCGTTTCACCAGGGAAACCGGCAATGACATCAGCACCGAATACCACGTCAGGGCGGGCATTTCTGGCACTTTTGAACAAGGCATTAAGATCCACAAAGCGGTGAACCCGCCCCATGGCTTCCAAAACATCATCATTTGCCGACTGCAGACTAAGATGCAAATATCCCGCTAAGCGCTCTTCACTGGCCAGAACATCAAAAAAGTCTTCATCCAGGCGCGCGGGGTCCAACGCCCCTAAGCGCAATTTTTGCAATTGGGGGACCTCTTGAAGCAGCTTTGGAATAAGGATGCTCAAACCTGTCGAGCGATTTCCACAAATGCCCAAGTCTGCCCCATAAGACGCCACATTCTCACCAACCAGCACCACCTCTGTAATGCCGTCAGCAACCAACCTCTGCACAACCGACACGATGTTTTCCATAGGGGCGGAACGCAGCGCCATTGGGGTTTTTGCTAAGGGGCAAAAAGTACATGCACTGTTGCAACCCGATTGAACGGCGACAAATGCCCGCCCTGGTGCATCAAAACCAGCCTCATAAGCCCCGGCCAGCTCGTCCAGAGTTTTTTTACCACTCACCCGAAAAGGTGAAAATGTTGCCTCATCAGCATGAGAACCTGAGTGTGCGTTTTCCATGAAATCCCGACCAAAATTTGGAACATGTCAGCGTTTTGCCATTTCTGCCGCTTTTATATTGGCGAGGGGGGGAAATGTCCACTTATTGACCATGTCTGGCAAAAGATAACCCGCAAAAACACTTAAGCATAATTCATCCAGGGTTTTCCCTTGGGTCAAAACTCATTTAAATGAGTCTGGACCCTAGCCATCGGGGGGGGGGGGGTATATAGTTACATTGTGTTAGATTGAAAAAGCTCAAATACTAGAGTGAGTTTTCAATAACAGCCACTAAGTGACAATATTAAATTAAGGCTGAACAGCCAAGGTTATTTAAGCAACCCCGATTTTTTTTGCAACCCGTTTTGAAAAGGTAGGCTGAAATGCCCTTAGTCGAAATCTTGACCGCAAAAAGTAGCTTAGCCGTTGCGGCAGCAAAATCAACGATGGCAGGGGTGGCAAAGGTCGCAATTGCCACAAATCCAGTATTTCTACCCGTTGTGGTTGGTGGTTGTGTTGGATCTTTGTTGGTGATGGACTACACCACCGCAAGGGCCGCAAAAATCATTATCAAAAACAACCAATTAAATGCTTAAGGCCCCTATCGCACCATCCCTGTCCCCGACAGCAACAAATAGCGGACCAATTAGTCAACAGAGCTCTTATTCGAGGAGCCTTGAGACAACTTGGTGAAATGATCGCTGAATTGGCGCCAAATGGTTGACAGTTCAGCGAGCTGTTTTTCTGACACGTTTTTTTTAGCCAACAACGTCACCAGCCCAACAGAAAGCTTTTCGCCAAGCTCGCCTTTCGCGTCGATGCTAACGTCAGACAACAATGCCCCGTCCAGGGTGCGATGGCTTTTTTTGGCACTGGCCATAAAAAACTGCAGTATCTTTTGTATTTCATCCACAAACATAGGATGAGCTTTCGCATAACCAACACTGGCTTCACCTGTGTTGGTGTTGGTGTTGGTTTCGGTTCGATCAAAAGTGACCAAGCTATCCAGCTTTTGCAGAAGGGTGAGTTTTAAAACCAATACAAACGGCAGACTTTTAGGAGGGCTGTCTTTATCAACGGATTGGCAATACATACGAAACGCTTGGACAAAACCGCGAATGTCCGATTCTTTATCGGCATCCTGCAGTGTTCGAAGATGCAAAACATACTCGGGAACAATCTCTGTCATCCCCCCCCCCAATCGAGCTCTATTTGAAATCAACCATTATTTGCATATTAAAACAAACCCGGCAAATTGACCAGCCCGCAACTTGATCGAGTCGGTAATACCAACGAAAAAGGCTTGAATACAGGCCAAAGTCCGACTATTTGACTAGGGATTATAAATGTCTTTAATCTGGGGCTTGTGCTGTGTTTGACCCACTGTATTTGATCATTTTGGCGGTGTGCGTCGTTGTGGTGCTGAAACTGATGCAGATCAACCGCCGCTTTCCCGGTCTCATCATGGGCCAGGAAAAAGAAGACGAATGGAAGAGCTGAACAGAAAGACATTTAAGCAACAGGTGTTGTTACTGTTTTTTGCAAACGTGTGCGCAAAGCCCCCCATGTTATGCGGGCACTAATGGCCAACAAAATGGCCAATGCCCCATAACTGACCCAATACGGCACGATGTCTTCAACTTTGGACAGTTGCACGGCCATATCGACCCCCATAGCCTGAGCGACGGCATCGGTCACAAACCCGGCTCCGATGGCGGTACAAATGATGCCCGTTAAATACAAAGCGACAGCCTGATTGCCCATTTCCCGGCGCACGACGCCCAAGGTTGCGATATTTGTTGCGGGTCCGGCCAACATAAAGACCATGGCCGCGCCGGGCGAAACACCTGCCAAAATAAAGCTGGCCGCAACAGGGGTTGAAGCGGTGGCGCAGATGTACATAGGGATCCCCACCAGCACCATAACAACCATGGCAAACAAGCCCGAGCCATACTGCCCCAAAGTTTGCGGAGGAACCCACGTCACGGTGGCTGCTGCAAGCACAAGCCCGACGAGCAACCATAGGGCAATATCGTCAAATATATCAAACAAGGCATAGCTGAGGCCTTTCAACGTACGTGAAAGGGCCGATGGCTTGGTTGTTTGATCAATGGCGTCCAACTCAGATTGGCTCGTTTGCAGTTCGCTAAGGTTTGATGTGGCGCAACACCCACTGCTACAGCAACTTGATGTCGTCGCAACCGGGGCATCCTGAACCGCAAGCTTGGTGGGGTGTTCTTTCTCAGGGGGTAATAAGCGCATCAGCAGACCTGTCACGATGGCGCTAAAAACCGCCGCGATGGGCCGGGCAACCGCCAAAAATGGGCCTAACATGGCGTACGACAGCGCCACAGAATCGACCCCCGTTTCCGGCGTTGAAACCAAAAAAGAAGTGGTTGCTTCGCGTGATGCCCCGCCACGACGCAACCCAATCGCTGCAGGTAAAACACCGCATGAACAAATCGGCAATGGTGCCCCCACCAACGCCCCGTTCAAAACACTGCGAAAACCGCGTCCGCCGAGAATCTTAGCCAGACCATCCTGAGGCACCCAGGCATGGATCAATCCTGCCACCAAAAGCCCAAACAACAGCCACGGTGCAGCTTCTAAGCTCAGGTGCAAAAGGTTTTCAAAAAATAGTGGCATTTTGGATCCTATTGTTTCGCTGGAATTTTGGGGTGCCCGAACGCACGCTTAATACCAACCCCCAAGCCATTCAGTGATCTAACGCAGGTTTGGTGATTCTGTACAGACATGGTAATACCTATAGTTACTATAGCTACAAGGATTAATTATGCCGCGTGATGAATTCACCATTGGACACATGGCCAAAGCCAGTGGCTGCAACGTACAAACGGTTCGGTATTACGAAAGCATTGGCATTTTACCCCAACCGCCACGCAGTCACGGCAACCAACGCCTATACAATCAAAGCCACGTCAACCGGGCGCAGTTTGTTCGACGATCGCGCGATTTGGGGTTTTCACTGGATCAAATTCGCGCCCTTTTGACCCTCAGCGACGACCCCGAACGCCCGTGTGACGAAGTCGACGCTTTGGTGCTGGATCAACTCAAAGCCGTGGATGAAAAAATAACCCAGCTGCAGCGGTTTCGTGATGAACTTCAGCGTATGTCCAATGTCTGCAAAGGTGGCACCGTGGCCAATTGCCAAATCATCAACACCCTGGCCCAAACAGGCGAGCATGTACGGCCATATTGCGGGAAAAAGAACCCCGCCTAGGGCGTTTTCTGGACGGCTGTTCGAGATCTTTTTTGGAAAAACTGACGCAAACGGTAGCCCAGCAAAAATGCCACCAAAGCCGTATAAATCAACGATCGCGTAATGCTCACGTCCGCTTCGTTCGCCGACAAGAGAAAGTGCACGATCACCAGTACATTTACGGCATAAATCGAACGGTGCAATTGCTTCCACACCTTGCCACCCAGGCGCTTGGTGTAGTCCTTCGATGAGGTGACCGCTAAAACCGTCAACACCACAAATGCAACCAGGCCAAACAGAATAAAGTAGCGTCTAAAGAAGTCCGTCCACATGTGGCTCCAGGACAAATCCCATTCCAGCCAGACATACGTAACGACGTGAAGAGCAGCATAGAAAAATGCGTACAGACCAATCATACGGTTGTAGCGCGCCAAATAGCCCGCTTTGCTCATTTCACGCAAAGGCCGCAAGGCCAATGAAATGATTAAGAAGTTTAAGGCCCAATCGCCCAAATAGCGGTTCCAGTAACCCAAAGGCAAACCACCAATGGCGCTTCCTGAAATCACACCACCATTGTCAACAAACCAAATCAAAGGCACCAAAACGGGCATCAAACAGATGACAAATACCACAGGTTTGAACCCGATTTTTTTACGCTTTGGTGAAATGTCCTGCCCTGTGTCGGTGATGCGCAAGCTCAAAGCCAGCGTCATGACCAAAAGGTTGCCAATTCCAATGAGAACAAACGGGGCGTGCGGGCCGACAGTGTCATACAACATACCGCCGCCTTGGACAAAAAAGACCACGCCGATACCGCCCATCATATAAAACATGCCCAGCATGGTGCCGCGCAAATCCTTGGGCGAAAGATCCATGGCCAACACTTGCGGGGCCACCAAGCAGCCGGCTTGACCAACCCCAACCAAAATTGCTGGCACCAAGACAGCCGCACCAAACGGGTCACTGACCACGCCCAGCATTAAAAAGCCCAGCGCAGAAAAAGCCATCCCACCGGCAATGGCCGTCACCCGTCCAAAATGTTCAATAAAGCGGCCCCAAATTGGGATTGCCACCAACATCACCATTCCCATGACACCCAACAACAAAGCCGCTTGGGAGGCCGCATCGCCTGCAGAAATCCCCACAAGCTCAGCATCGTGAACCATCCACATCATCAAAAAGATGCCAATGAAAACCATATCGCTGCGCGAAAAGAACGCGGAAATGAAGCTCAATTGCATGCGTGGGTCATCACTAAAGATGGCCCTTACCCGTTCCCACGGGTATTGACGCACATTGAGGATGGGCGCGACCTCCAACACCTTATTGCGTGACAGTTTGACCCCCGCCATGGCCAACACAGCCGGGATAAACATGGCGGCATAGACCCCGCCTTCTTCGGTCGCTTGCATCAAAATTGCGTAGATGACGGCACCACCAAACGTCATCATAAAAAAAGCTTTGGACATTTGGCGTGGGCGTTCTTCAAACTCCGTATAATCACCAGCCAAGGTGATCAGCAACGGCCACACCGCGCCCATGCCCAAGAACACGACAATGCGCATCATCAAGTAAAAGCCCAGCGCCCCGGTCCCGATAAGATCGCCAATAAACATGCTAAACGGGGCCAAAGTCGCCCCAATGGCAGCAAGAATGAAGCCGAAAAAAATAATCTTGCGGCGGCGTATACGGTCAGAGATATAGCCCAAATAAGCTATCAAAAGCAGGCCTGCGGTTTCTGCCGAAATCTGAATGGTTGCGTTGATGGAACCAATTTCACGATCAGACAGGCCGATCACCTCAGTCAAATACAACGGCTGCAAACCCACCATCAAGGTCATGATGACGCTTGAAAGAGCCAAAAGCAGGTAAAGGGCGTTCCAGCGCCATTGTTCAACCGGACGGTGGGCCATGCTTGTCTTGTTACCTCGTCAAAATCTGATGACAGTTTTTACAAGCCATCTTACCGCGGCCATCGTTATGCGAGGGCGGTATGGGAGCATTCGCCGAAATCGGCGGTGGCGGCGGTGGCGTTGAGGCGCCACCTGAACCACGTGGCACCACCACATGACAACTGGCGCACGCCACTTTTTCGCGACCATCAGAGTGCGGGGCAAAAGTGCCCACTGTAATCACAGGGGCATCGGTGTAGTCGTCTTCCCAAAACTCATCGACGAACATGGTGATCATCACCACAACAACAAGTGTCGCAACGCCTGCTGAAATGATCCACTCTTCGGATTTCATATATCGTCGTCCGTTTCTATTTGTCCTGCGTAGCGGGCCCCCCTACACAGAATAACCTGCATCCACAAGGATGCAGGTCTGATCCTGTCCGCCCCCCGTGAACTTTCAAAGCCACGAAAAATGCTGACGGGTGATAAAGGCACACATGTGTTCACCCACATATACGTATCCAGCGCCCTACCTAAAATTAGGCCTCAGAATCCATGTCGGAGAAGCGCTCAAGCCCGCGGTCCCATGCATACTTGCCTGCAGCGGCAACGGTAAAGGCTGTTGCCAAGGAAACAACTAAACCACCACCAACAACGCCGACAGCAGCAGCACTCAATGCCGTAGCAACACCTGCGCCTGCGGCTTCTTTCGCTGTATCCACGACGATTTCTTCGTTGCTCATATCATTGGTTTCGCGTGCACGAAGATTTTTTGCCAAAGCTGCGGAACCACCAACAACGGCGCCAAAAACACCGATGCCCGGAACGCTGTGTGAAAGTGCGGTAACAAGTTGATAAGCCATTTTGACCCCCAAATAAAAAAGTTCTGGACACTATAACTCAACACACATTGAAAGCAATGTTAAACGCCAATACCGTGCCGCCAAATCGTTAAGTGACGATAAGAATTGACCATAATTTTGTCAAGTAAAACAAAATGTAATGGCCTATATTGGCATGGTTAAATGTAACAGATTTGCATTCTCAATTCACAGGTTAAGCCATGACCTGCAGCCCCGAATTCACAAATGCGGTGTCTTGCTTCGCCTGAAGGGTTGTCGCCGGTTCTTTGCGAGCATCTTTCAACACGCGTGTCAGGCGGGGGACCTCCAAAGATTTGGACATCGCGACCTTGGCCAACAGTTGCGTCCAAGCTCTGACAATTTTATCAGGAGACGCCATCAAACGCTGTATCAATTGCGAGTTCTGCGGCGCAAGAAAGTCTTCTTGGGTAAAGATAATGTTTTCCCCTGTGTTAAAAGGGGCCAGAAGCGAGGGATCAACACAAAGCGCACGCAAAGACAGGGCGATCACCAAAATAGAAAAATGATCAAGGCTTGGGCTGAAATGCTTGATCGTGCGTCTTGGATGTTGATAGCTGGCACCACCGACCAATACGCAATCAAGACCTTTGAGTTGTGGCACGTACATCGAATCGTAATCCAGCAGACGCAGCTGACCTTCTGGCGTCACCAAAATATTGTCATGCTTTAAATCGCCGTGGGCTATTTTGTTCGCCAGCATGTGTTGCGCCAAATTCGCCCAGGCTTTGCTCAAGGCGAACAGCGCTTTGCTGTTTTGATTGCTGCACAATTTTTCAATCACCGCCCCCAACGACTTGCCTTCGACCCAAGGCATGACGACCAAAGGAAACTCACCATTTCCAGCAATTTTCGACGTCACAAAGATTTCTTTGCCCATAAAACCGATATCGATCAGATAGCGCGCGCCAAGCGTTTCAATGACCTTAGACGTTGTTTTCTGGCGCATTTCCAATTGAGGTAAATCGCGTGTGAACAGTTTGATCGCAACGAGTTGATCGCCAGGATTGACGTGAGCTTTGAACACGGCGGCAAAGTTACCAGCCATAAATTCCGGCTCCCCCGCGCCATCTAAAATTGGCGTCACCGTCAAGCTAGCAAAGCGCTTGTCTGCATTTTTTAAAGCTTGGCGATAGTCATTGATAATCGGGAATGTCATTGCGCATCCTCCGTCATTGGTGCTGATACCTGTTGCGCGTGAGCAGCGTCTGCAGTTGCATCATCCTCACAATCATAATGAATCATGATGAGGGTTGAATCGTCGTTTGGTAATAAGCCGTTACCATGATGGGCTTCTACAGTTGCCCCAAATGTTTGCCCCGCTTGCAGGGCGTTTTCCATGTCTTGCATAGCCGCGCTGAACCCCTGACCACCATGTTGAGAATGGTTGAGCGCCAAATCAGCCAGCTTCGAATTCCCACCATGCAACAATTGGCGATATTGCGTTAACAAGCCCTGGCTATGGTCATTTAACGGGTGAGCCTGATCCCCCCCGTGGCGTTCGTGTAGATCCGCCAAATACGACAAGTGAACATACTCGCCAATACCGTCTGACGCCAAAACAACCAAACTTGAAGACGTCAGTTCAACTTGCCCCGCCTTGACATGCTGTTCTTGCGGCAGATCTTTCCAGTTGAGCAGATAAGGGTCTGACATCATCGCACTCAACGACACCGGATGGCTCATTTCCAAAGACATCTGTGCACTTTTTTTGTCAAACACACATAAGTGACTGTCGCCATAACACAGCCAGTTCAATACGGGCACACCCGTGGCCGTTTTCTTGCTTATCCAGCAAGCCGTTAGGGTTGAACATGACCCTTCACGCACGAACTTATTCAGTTTTACAGGATCGTTTTGGGCACGCTGTTTTTGACTGTCGGAAAAAGCTTTCCAAAAACCGTCGACCCAGTCGTTGAGGCCCTTCACATCCGCAATCGGAGTATGGGGCAAGCGATCAACCAACGCATCGGCCCATGCGCCACAAAACATGCCAGAAGATCCCGCGCCATCGGCGACAGCAGCGACAATTGTGTCTTCAGTTTCCGAAAGATGAAACCGATCTTCGTTTTGGCGCCAAATCACTTCGCCATTGCGTTCAAAACGATCATTGATCGGCTTGGGTGTCGTCTGCCCGAGAATTTTCCACGTTTGAGTTGCCCTCGAAGCATCCTGCCCCGTTTCCCCAATCGAAGCTGGCGCAGGATTTGCGCGCTCGCTCATGGGGCCATCACTGTCGACAACAAACGAAGTCATACTTTCCTCAGCACTTTAAAGGTTACGGCAATTTAAAACGATGTCGCAGTGGCTTGGAGCTGAGACTCACCAACGGATCCACTGCTTGACTGGTTGGGGGAAAAGACAAACGCTTGACGTGTGCCAATGTCCAATAATTTCACCAAAGCCATGGCATCAGCGTTGAACGCCATACCGCGAATAGCTGGCGTCATGCTGAGATCGCGATCAAAAATTTCACAAATGATCGAGCGATAGCGGTCAGGCATTTCACTGGACATTTCAAACAGCAATTTCGCATAAGAATCGTCAGGAAGCTCCATTGCGCTCCACGGGAATTCGACAGACATTTGACTGTTGTCCGAAATGTGGCAGTTCACCAACAAGACATTTCCATCCGTAGTTTTCAGGCTGGTCAGTCGGCGTGCGGATATCAAAAGTTCTTCTTCTGAGTTAACATCGTTGGCCATACCGTCGGTGATGTTGATGACGATTGGGGGGAACGATTTTGGATGGCGGAAGATCCAGTCTTCGATTGCGGCACGGGCCAAATTGAGCGCGCCGTTCATCGGTGTACTTTCCGCAGCAACGGGTTCCAGCCAGCGTGAAACCGTGGTGTTTTCTTTAACAATCTCGCCACGGACCATGGTTTCGGTTTCAACCGTTTCCACTTTGGCATTTTTGCTCACTTCGGAAATAGGCACCATGGCCTGGCCTTTCAAACCACCTTCCCAGCAAAATTGCGGGCGCGGCCCTTGACCGTAACCGATGATTCCGACGTCAAAGTAATTGCTGACCCCTTCGTCGCGCATGCAACGGTTGACGATTTCTTCCAAAGTGGAATTTAAGGCGTCTGCAACAACACGGGCACGTTCAACAGGCTTGCCGTTCGCATCAATCCCAAAAGGTTTATCCATTGATCGGGATTGATCGACCAGGAAAAGAAAAGCCCCTGGATAATCGCGACAAATTTCTTGTGAATAAGCCATTAATTACGCCCCCTTTAGTACGTGCACAGACAAACGAAACTGTTTCAAAATAATAAAACTTCGAAAGCAGCGATGGTCATAAATTCCACACCGCGCTAGGCTCCATCTACAGGCCCTGTTTAAGCCTGACCAGGAAAGATATGCAGTGCCAAAGAATCGCTACCTTCGGTGCTTACTTATCAAAAGAATATAGTTAAAAAGCCCTTTAGGCCACCTGAAAAAACCCTTTGGGCCACCTGAGTTTATGCCAATTTCATCCAGATCCAAGGGGGCGTTTTGATAAAACGCTAATGCGTGCACAATTTTGACAGTCATATGACCGATATGAATATGAGCTTTATGAGTATTTACAAAGACGTGTGAAACGCTATTCACCGGAACGGGCTGTTTCTTTACGTTCCAGCCACCGATCAATATGTGGCGTAGTTGAACTGTCTCGCTCAAGAGTGTGCAACACAGCGTCGCCCGCGACATCTTTTCCCTGTTCTGTGTTGGGTGAGATCTCAGTTATGCGCCGGGCGCTGCCTGTTTTGGACTCATGTGCATTTTGAGCTTTTATTGCCCCCTTTTCGCCCTCCTCCACATCGCGAATCTGAGATGAGGATTGCACATTGTGGACGTCTTCACGTTCTTCAATGGCGTTCAAAAGAGAGACCAGCAGTTCTTTATACCGTTTGCGTTCAGTATTGGCATCACGCAGGTCTTGTTCCAAACGGGCAAAGTCCTTTTGGTTTTTATCCAGGGCAGCGTTTTGCTTCGCAATGGTGTCTCGAAGCTCGTTCAATTCACGCTTGGCACGTGCAACGGATCGCTCATAATCCGCGTCAACGCGCGACAGACTGCCCCTTGCAGCTTGAACCCTTTGCGCAATTTTATCCGTTTCGTTCATGGCTTGCCCTCTTCTACCTTAAACTGCGATTCGCCAATCGCACGCATCAGCAAATGCCCCCGAATGCCCCATATCAAGCGTCGAACCGCGCCAGACATTGAGAATAAGTTTTATTATTACGGTTTTAGCGCATAAGGCTATCCCGATACCAAAAAATATTTCATTGAACACTGTAATTTTCTAGTTGAAGGCAATAAGGCTATGTCTTTTTGTCATCTGGTGTTATAAAATAAGCATCTTGAATCAGCGTTGTACTGTGTGATTAAGAAACATTTTCAAAGCGTCGAAAACTTCTTAGGGGGCTCCCGTGAACATTGAACAATTGGTAGCAGGCCAAAGCCCTGCAGAAATTAACGCAATGGCCGACAAGCTGGAGCGTGTTGCAGATGTCAAAGCCGCAGCAGCGGCGAAAGCAAAAGCGAAAGCAGCCGGTGCTGCAGCAAAAGCAAAAGCAGCCGGTGCAAACGCAGCTAAAGCTAAGGCTGCAGCAAATGCAGCGAACGCCAAAACTGTCGGCGCGCTCAAAACCACCGCCGCAGGTGCTGGTGCTGCTGGCACGTCCAAAAGCACCGCCGCCATGGTTGGCGCGTGCTGCTCATCCAAATCTTGGACGCTGGGTCTGGGCTTAGGTCTGGGTCCTTGGGGTCCGGTTTTGCTGGCAGCCGGTGGTGCTGTTGGCGGTTATTACGTCTACAAAAACTACCTCAAAGACAAATTGCCATGGGGTGGTGAAATCGACGCACCGACCATTTGATCGGCGAATTCTCATCATAAAAAGCCCTGCACCTTCTGCGTGCGGGGCTTTTTTTATGTTTACTCACAGAAGCGAACGGCAACGAGAACGGATTTGATATAATACTGCTCTAGAGCACTTCCGTTGGAAAGAGTTCTCACCTAAGCCAAGATTTCTTGCAATGCTGCATGGATCTTGCTTTGCGCAGTTTTGCGAAACGGCTTCGCCGCCCAGGGTAATTTCACGGACATGGCAACACTTTCGTTTGCAACGTCCAAGGCCCCAGAAACTTTGAAGCCCTTGGCTTTCGCCGCGAAGGCAAATTTTGCATCCTTTTGGACGTACTTCATGTCTTCAAGCATGTCCAAACCATTCGACCCCGAAGACAGCGCAGCTTCAATGCGCTGCACAGCATCGCTCACACTTAGGCTATGGTTTATTTGGAATTTGATCTCAGACACAATTCATACGCCCAGCTTTTACATGCCCAACGTCCATCACAACAAAATGAGGGGTTATTTTTTCAGTGTCGAAGAGATCTTGTCACTGGCACTTGCGACGGCATCTTTGGCTGTTGTCAGGACAGAATCTAAGACATCCCCAACGGGCAGTTTGTTAAACATCTTAACAATCCCCGAGCCTAAGTCTTCCATCTCGACGTCCTTGGCTTCCAATTGTTTTTCGCAAAACGCACATTTGGGAAGCGGAATGTCTTTAATCAGCGCTTCGGCTTTGCCCTGTAACTCACCCAAAAGATTCTGCACGGGAATATCCTCACCGTCCTTTTGAGTTTGATCGCCAGAGGCTTCCTCTTGAAGGCTGGCTTCCAAGCCATCTTTGAAATCGTCTGTGCCCGCTTGATCTGCCAGTTCTTCCGCAGATTTTGGAGCCGATTCTTGTGCAGGGGCAGCCGTTTCTTTTGTCACATTGTTTTCCGAAGTCGAAGGGGTGGTGGACGGTTTAGTGTCCGGCTGGCCTTTTGCAGGCTGTTTCTTTTTTTCTACGGGCACTTTTTTAGCTGCAGCCTTTTTCGCTGGGGTCTTTTGACTGGTGGATTTTTTGGCCGTGCTTTTCTTCGTCACAGCTTTCTTCGTCGCCGTTTTCTTTGCCGCAACTTTTTTCACAGCCAATTTATCTGCACCTGCAAGCTTTTTACCTTCGGATGGTTTCGCTTTCGGGGACTTAATTTCACTGTCAGATGCAGCACGATCAGACGGTTTCTTAACCATTAAACAAGCCCCTTAGCGCGAATACTATCGAAGTTCTAAACCCGACCTCAGATCTTTGTAGAAATACCATGAATAAACGGCAGTTTCCATGCGCGACTTAACAACACAGACAAGATCCCAACCGCGGACGCAACAACAACGGCCATCGCAGACATAGAAAAGACAAGCTTACCAACGCCGGGGACGTAAAGTGCCATCACGGCTAAAACGCTCCACATCCAAATCACCAAACCTTGTTTCGCATGGAAGAAAATGAATTCGTCCTTACGATTCATGATCAACGGAACCAGGCACAAAATACCCATGTAGCTTAAAAAGCCCATCAAGTAAGAATGAATGCCACTTTCTCTGCGAACGACTTTACCAGCCATAGAAGTGCCCCCTATATATTAAGTACACTTTAAATTGAATTCAAAAACAGCATCCATCATGGTCAGGATGCCCCGTCTGACATCCCGTCAAGATGCCCCTGTATGCAGCGTATGCAGCGTATTCAGCCGTGCCCACCCGATCTGCGCAGATTATGCGTCAGCGATGGCTTCGGCCAATTCTTGCTCTTCTTCCGATTGGTCAACTTCGGCTTTGCGGCTGCGCATGTAGCTGTATACAGCAGCAGCCCCGATGACGCCCAAAGCAATCGGTCCCCATGCACCAATGCCCAGACCTAGCCCCAATGATTTGCCTGCAAATGCACCACCAGCTGCCACGGGCTTCATGGTTGCAGCTTGAGCTGTCATCGTCGGTGTTATCGCCATTGCCTTAAACTCTCCTATTGCATACAGCCTCATCTTTAAAAGATCCCGGTTGCAATGCTTAACTTTGTCACTAGCGGCAGTATAAGTGTTTGCATATCGCCTTTACAAGCCCCTGGTGACACAATAATTCATTTTCCAGTCAAAAAATTATCATTGTAAAACAGTTAGTTGCGACTGATTATCACCTTCACATATGGTTGTTTTTCTTCATTCTACCGGTTGCCCTGACATCCCACCTATGATAGGAATTATTTAATTGAGTTTTTGTACGCACACTGACACCTTTGTTGTGTGCGATGTAACATTTAGACCCAAATACGACTTTAGCACCTTGCTGACAGTGCGTGCGGTCTAAGAGAATGATAGTCATACAGTTGAGGGGACCTCAGACATGTACCTTTTAAAAATGAGCAAGGCGACCAGCATTCCGTCGACCATGGCGGGCAAAACCTTCACCATCGGCAAAGTAACCGCTGCTGGTAAAGGTGCTGGTAAATGGCTTTTGTTGCAGCCGAAAGCGGCGAGCGCTGCGGCCGCTGCCAAAGGTTCCGTTATGCTTAAAATGGAAGGCACACGCCAATTGGCTGGCTTGGTTGGTAAAACCGTGACGGTTGGCAAAGCTCCGGTTATGGGCGCTGGTGCTGGTGCTGGCAAATGGTTGGCCCTTCACCCGGTTGCGGCAAAAGGTGCTGCTGCTGCAGGCGGTGGCGTTAGCGCCATTTTGACGGCTGCCAAAGCTCCTGTCGCTGGCACGGTTGCGAAAACCGGTGCCGCCACGGGCGTTGCGAAAACTGCGGCCGTTGGCGCAGCTGCCGGCACGATCTGGAACGGTACGGGCATGAGCCTGGGTCTGGGCTTGGGTCTGGGCGCGCTGGGTCCGGCATTGTTGGCTGGCGGTGTCGCAGCAGGTGGCTACTACCTCTACAATCGCAGCAAAAATGCAGAGGCTACGGACGAAGATATCCAAGACGAAGCAGCACTGGCCTAAGGGCTGGCTGTTGAGTCACATATCCATCAGTTTCCTATGGACATGAATACGCAAACGCAGACCACTTGTATAAGTGGCCTGCGTTTGGCGTTTTGGCATCATTTTCTTGTTCTAGCCATGGCTGGTTTGATGTTGACGGGTTTACCTGCCTGGTCACAAGACGCCACATCAGCGCCCACAACCACACAGCAAAACCCAGAAACAACGCCTTATTCCATCATATTGTTTGATCAGTCCGGCTCCATGGGGCGTTTCGATTCCCTTGCCGTTTCAACCATTTGGATGAAGACCTTGGCACGGACGTTCGATGCCCCCCGTGATGTTCTTTTGGTGGGGTTTGATTCGCGCGTTCACCCCCCCATCACCTTTAAAATTGGCCCCGATATTGATATGGCCAAACTCGGCGAACGGCTTTCTGCCATCAAAAGAGACGGAAAAACCACGGATTTTGAAGCCCCGCTGCGCTATCTCTCCACCGCCAACACCGTTGAAAATGCCGAACTGGTTTTGCTGATCTCGGACGGCAAGCCCGAAATCTGGGACCCGAAACTCAGTCATATGAGCCGTGAGGTGCTGGGCGATTCGCGCTATGAAGCCCTCAATGCTCAGGTGATGACGCTGCGCACGGCACAAAACAGTTCCGCCGACATTTGGCAACAACTTGGCCCACAGTTCCAAAAGCGCAATTTGGACTTAATTGACGAACGCATTAAGGAATTGGGCGACAAACTTGCCAACAAAACAGTGATTTGGGATTTATCTGCCGAATCTGAGCATTTAAAAACGTGGGCCGTTCAATTGAATAGTGAATATATCCCCATCAATATTGCCGATGAAGAACAGTCCATTTCCCAACTCTTGTTCGCCGTGATGACATTGCAACAAAAGACCAGTGCCTTGATGGAGACACCGTTGCAAGAAGGCGAACAACAGCGCTATGAAACCGTGTTGTCCGTGGTCCAGGACACGGTCCCGGAGCTCAATCTTCAAGATCAGCCCCCGGCCCCACCGGTCCTGCCACCCCACACACCAAAGCACCAAACACCCCCTATGCACGCCAAGCCAGTGGTCAAAGACGCCCCCATAGCTTTGGAGGCCATGGCGCAAACCGTCAGCCCCATACGCGAAAAGGCTCATATTTCAGTCCCACAACAAGCCCCGACGCTGCCCCGGCGCACCATGTTTTTCATTGCTTTTGGGGTGTTTGCGCTCAGCGCATTTTTCATTGTGGCAAGTGTGTCTTGGCAACTCAGACGTATGCAATTGTAACCACAAAATCACATTTGCTGGCTTTACGAAAATCCAAAATAGTGCTACTAAAACATATGGTTACGGCTTATTTGGACGTAATGACTTTCATTCGCAATAAACCGCTGCTGTGAAGGTTGTTCAGTCCATCAGTCGCGATCAAACATTTGGTTATATGAGTAACCGTGTAAAGCGCGCTTTTTATGTACACATTACAAAAAGCACCGTAGGAAAGGATCCGTAATATGCCAGCTCCAGTCTGCGCCGCTGCAAAAGCAGCCGCACAACGCGAAATTGAAAACGAAACCGCAGCCGCAGCCGCCAAAGCCGGCGCAACCAAGATGGGCGCGGGCACTGCTGCCAAAGCTGGCGCAGCCAAAATGGGTACTGGCGCAGCTGGCACCAAAATGGCTGCTGTCGCGACGAAAGGTGCAGGCGCAACGGCCAAAGTTGCTGGCGCAGGCGCTACCAAAACAGGCGCTGCTGGTTTGTTAACCGCAGGCAAAGGTGCTGCCATCAGCACGTGGGGTCCCGTGGCGCTGGGCGTTGTTGCCGCAGCATTGCTGTACAAATACATGAAGGACAAACAAAGCAGTCCCGACTTGTCTGAAACAGACATGGAAATCCAAGAAGCCATCAACTAACACCTGTTGGCTTGCTTTAACCTTTCCTCTTTTCAGCCGCGCTTTGAAGCTGTAGCTTAGCAGCTTGAAGCGTCGGCAAGGGCAGACGGAACAAAACCTTTAGGCTCACTTGTCATTTCTAGAAAAGACTGGTGGGCTTAAGCTTCTTTTTCTACGTTTGGATGAACGACTATGGCGAAAAAAACGGTTCGGAGCAAAGGCGGTTTCCGCGCACGTCTTTTGGCAGTGATGAGCTACCTGGGTATTTTGTGTTTTGTCCCCTTGCTGCGTGCAAGTGATGATGAGTTTGTCCATTTTCATGCGCGCCAAGGCTTGATCATCTGGATGATCGGCATTGTGGGCATTTTCTCATTCTTTATTCCAGGTGCAGGCAAATGGCTGTTTAGCGCCGCATTGATTTGCGCCTTGATCTTTTCTGTGACGGGCATCCTTTCCGTGCTGTTCCACCGTGCCTGGAAAATACCGCTCGTGTATTCTTTGTCGCGTTATATCTAACATCTTTAGGTGTTTACCGTTTGAGGTGTTGATCAATGCAAGAACCGGAACTTTTGGCCGAACGCCAGCATCACAATACGCTGTATTTACTGGCGGCGATTTGCACGATTTTTATGACCTTGGTCATTGCCGTACAGCCATTATTCTTGCGCAACGTCTTAAATCTGTCTTTTGAATATGCTGGCATGGTCAATGCCAATATCCAGGTTGTAACAGAAATTCTGGATTTGTTTTTGATCATGTATTTGGGCTATTTGTCGGACCGTTTTGGCCGCATCCCCATTGCCACAGTTGGCTTTTTGGTTGCCGGATTTGGTGCCATTTTGGCCATTTACAGCCTAGAACTTGGCGTACTTCTGGGAATTGGCGGCATTTCTTTTTATTACATTGCGCGCATTATCATGTCATTTGGAACGGGCGCGGTATGGCCCCAAATCTCCACCTTGGCCGGGGATTACACGAATTACGCTAGCCGTGCGCGCTTTTTGTCCAACACCGTCTTCATGATGGCACTGGGCGCAACGCTTGTGTACGCCATCTTGATGCAGATCCCCAAATATGCCGGCCTAACGGTGGTCATGGTTTTGACGGCTGTCCTTGCCTTAATTGGTGCATGGCTGACCCGCAATTTCATGATCGATGTTGCCCCCAAACTGCGTGAAAAAGGTGTGCCATGGGCACGCATCAAAGACTTGGTGATGACCGAAGAACGTATCCGTCTGAGTTTTTCCGCAGCGTTCTTTGCCCGCAGCGACATGGTCTTTATCGGCCTGTTTTTAATGATGTGGTTTATCTATTTTGCCGATTTGGTTGCTGTTAATCAGGAAGAAGCCGCCGCGCACGCGGGCTTATTGATTGGCCTGACAGGTTTTATCGTCTTGATTTCCATTCCCTTTTGGGCACGCTTTATTGAAAAGCATGGTCGCGTCATTACCATCACGGCAGGAATGTCCTTATCAGGCGTGGGCTTCTTGTCCATGGGCTTTATTGTTAACCCATTTGATTGGGCGATTTTGGTTCCGATTATCTTTGTTGCTGTGGGCCAGGCAGCATGCCTCATTGCGCCACAGGTTTTGGTGATTGACCACAGTCCACGCGAAATTCGTGGCTCTGTCCTTGGGGCTTTTAATGTTGTCGGTGTCATCGGGATTATTTTCTTTGTCCAAATCGGCGGCTGGTTGTTTGACCATGTGGGACCACACGCACCCTTTATTCTCATTGGTGCAGGCAACTTGATCTTGACGGCTTATGCACTTTGGGTTTTGCGCGGACTTGCAAAAACGAACCGTGACAAAGGCTTAGATGATGACGATCTCAGCGATGACGACGACGATTTGCTCAAAGAGACCTTAAACCTTTGAGTTGAAGCGTGAGCGCCGCAGTTCAACTGGGTCATATTCATGTTTTCGTAAGTGTAGGGAGCTATACTCCCCCACAATATATGTATAAGATTGTGGGATTCGCAGACTCTGCTAAGGGGAATTTACTTATGGCGAAAAAAGGCAGAAAACGTGGGGCTTCGGGCGCAGGCTCGTCCACTGACGATAACCAGTCTGCGCAAACGCCCTGGTCCAGTGCTCCAGCCCCCCGACAGAACGCCAAGCCCACAACCGCAGCCGTTAATGTCGGTCAAGCTGTTGAAAATGAACCGGATGATTCCTGGCAGCTGAACGATGCTTTAGGCTATGCGCCATGGGCAAACGATCCTCAACCTGGTTTTGGGGCTGCCAGTGCTACAGCCGGACCGATGTCTCCAGAAGCCCGTGCGCGCATGCAGGCAAGCTTAACCCGCTTTCGTGATGCTGACCCCATTGACAGTTATGAAAACCCTTGGGGTGGCACAGGTGAAGATGACCTCAAACGTCCCATGACCCGCCGCGAAGCCATTGTGGCGCGCGCCGCCGCAAAACGCCGGGCAAGCATTCAGGGTGAACGCGAAGCGATGTATACATCTCAAGGCGCACCAGATGATTCTACAGAACCCGATAGCGACCCTGTAGAACAGCCCGCTGAGACCAAAAAACGCCGTAAATCTAAGTCCCGCACAAACGCAAAACAATACAAAATCCCGGTCGAAAACCTACCTGTTGGCGTCATAAATGTTATTGGCGACGGCGTTGTTGCTGTTGTGGATGGCACAATATCCGCAGGGAACACGGTTGGAACAGCCATGAAGCCTGTTGTCCGTTTGGTTCCCCCAACGGCTGCCACGGGTTTGGTCTGTGTCGCAGGTGCAGGGGTGCTTCTCGGTTACGCCAGTGCGATTAACATACCTTGGAAAATTTAGTTTTATGATCACCCTCCCATATTCGGGCACAGTTATGAAAACGACTTTGTTTTTCTCATTGTGAATTTGTCGCCGCTAATCTTCAGGCAAAAAAGTGAACCAAACGATGAACACCCAAGACAAGATACTTTCAGACGAAAAATCGAACAGC
>NZ_JBAHUR010000018.1 GCF_036689815.1 Magnetovibrio sp. PR-2
GCTAAATTCTCATTTGAAGTGCAACACCGTTATGCTGCGGAGTTGCAATGGGAAAGAACTATGATCAGCTCGATATTGATGAGCGCTATGAGATTTACCGACTGCATCAGTCCAACATGTCTCTTCGTAAGATCGGTCGCTTGATGGGCCGTGACGCATCCACCATCAGCCGTGAGTTGGAGCGTAACACGCTGCCGTGCGGTGAATACAAACCCGCCTCTGCGGACCGGATCGCCATGTCGCGGCGGTGCAGACTGTCTCGTATTGAGCTCCTGAGTTTTAAGAAGTTCTGTTTTGGATCCGGCGAATGGCTTCCTCAAATGAGATGCCCTCACGTTTGATGACATCTAAGACATCCTGGGCCGTTAAGGTTGTTGATGTACTACGCCAAGCCGCATCAAATTCAGCGAGTGACGGAACGCCGTTGACCCAGGCTTGATCGTCCTCAGTGATGTCCAAAACGGATTTTCCACGTTTTCCATCCCGCCATGTGACGAGGGAGCCAATATTTTCATTTTGGAGCAGAATGCTCCTAGGTAGGCGGATAATGGCCCGGACCGTTCCATCAGTCAGTGCAAAAACATTGTCGTTATATTTTGATGGCAGAAACATCTTTGCCGGATTTTGGAACCCAAACTGTGACCACGGCGCGCCAGCGATTTGTGCGCCATTTGGGAAGTACAGTTTAAGGGCGGGAACGTAATTTTTAAAAGTTACGGTCGTGACCCTCCAAATATGGACATGCGATTCGTCGGGCAATCCGCTGGGGAGGCCAAGAGCCTCTAAAAAAGCATCGACATTTTTCTCAGACAGGGTCGGTTTGCCATTGAGCCACTTGCCGAGGTTTGAGTTATCAATACCCGCTTGATCTGTAACTGACTTTTGCCCGCCAAAAAACTTGCAGGCGACTTTTAACTGCTTGCGAACATCACTACCAAACAAATTACCATTTATCCTTGACAAAATTAATGTAACGGCTTTACCATTTCAGTTACCAAATTTATTCTGCCTTAAAATATGCAGGTTTGTAAATGTCTAAGATTCCAACTCTTTTTACTGAGCACGAGGTCGCAGAGCGATTGCGCCGTTCTATAGATACCATTCGCCGCGAGCGCGACCGTAAGCGTATAGGGTACACGGAGATTGGGAAGCGCATCTTTTATACCGAAGACCAAGTGATTGAATATCTTCATAGCCAAAGGGTTGAGCCATGCCGAGAAAACGCACAGACAGAATCGGGCAAGTCGGGGACTATTGGCTCTCGAAACGTCCAAACAGTCCATACTGGTGCTGCACAAGGTTTAAGTCTCGACAGACAAAGCGCACATCGCTTGGCACAACTGACCTTCGGGAAGCCAAAGACCTGTTGATTAAATGGGTTGCAGAAAACGTTGTGCTTCGGGATGAGCGGCCTGAGGACATGATGCTTGAGACGGCCTTGGTCCGATATTTTGAGAAACAGGCAAAAGGCAGCGCGAGCGAAACGTAGGTCCGTATAGCACTTCGGTATTGGTCTGAGTACTTCGCAGGTGCACTAATTTCCGAACTAAAACCAGACAGAATTGATGATTTAATCAATTGGCTTAAAAACAAGGGTCACTCTAACGACTATATCAATCGTACTTTGGCAGCAGGGCGGGCTGCACTTAACCGTGCCAGAAAGCGCGGAGAAGTGAGAAATGTCCCTTATGTGCGGGAGGTCAAGAAAGGCCCATCGTATGATCGACATTTAACAGTTGATGAAGCAGCTGCTCTTTTCGACGCGTGTGAAAGTCCACATATGTTGATGTTCTTTGTGTTGGCTTTCAACACGGCAGCCCGTCCTGGAGCGATCCTGGAACTTACCACAGAGCAGGTTGATTTGGAGAACAGACTGATCCACCTGAATCCTACCGGGCGCGATCAAACAAAAAAATATAGACCCACTGTTCCGATTTCGGAATTTTTGCTGCCTTGGTTGAAAGAAGCAGACGCTAGGCATTTCGTTAACTATTTCGGTAGGCCTATTTGTAGTAATCGAAAAGGGTTTGAGGCCTTACGAACACGTGCTGGGCTCGGTAAAGACGTTGTACGCAAGATCATACGCCATACTATGGCTGTGGAAATGCGTAGGCGTGGCGTTACGAAATGGGAAGTCGAAGGTTTTCTGGGCCATAGTGGTGAGAAAAGCACCACAGATGTTTACGCCAAATACGCCCCAGATTTTCTCAGTAAATCGGTAGCGGCCATTGACGACTACATGAATGAAATTTCGCAGCGGGTGAAGCGCCCGCTTGTTCCAAACCGCTTGAAAGAATTGCGTGCGAGTGACGGATAAGTGTAATGACCCGGGAAAGACAAAACCCCTTGGTTTCCCAAGGGGTTTTGATGGTGGAGCCGATCAGGATCGAACTGACGACCTCTACAATGCCATTGTAGCGCTCTCCCAACTGAGCTACGGCCCCGGTTTTGACAGAGGCCCCGTTATGGGATGCCTGCGTCGTCAAAAAACGACCGGCTGGGGGCATGTGCGGGCCGGAACTTAAAGGCGCTGGGGCCTCAAAGCAAGAGAAAATGTCATCGTCTCGTAAAAAACTTCCACAGGCCCGCAGACGGGCTTAAAGGCCCGGTTTCGGGGTTGGAAAACCGTCGACTTAGTCTTCTTTGACAGGCTCGACAACACCAGCTATGTCATCGTCGCCGCCCAAGTCGGACGCGTCTTCCATCAAATCGTCGTCATCGTCGTCGCTGTCTAGATCGTCTTCGATGTCCAAGTCGATATCCAGTTCCGCATCCAAAGTGTCTTCGCTCTCGGCGGCGGGGGTTTCGACTTTTTCTTCAACCGGTTCAGGCTTGGCTTTGGCCTTGGTCTTGCCGGTTTCGATCACAGTGCCGCACTTCGGACACGTGGGCGGCTTTTGGCCCATGTCGAAGTAACGGGTTTCACAGTTCGGACAAATGTGCTTATCGCCAAGTTTGGGCTTCGCCACGGGTTTGGTCTCCGCTTTAAAACGTTGTACTCATCAAACAATCTACTTATTCGCAATTGCCACGTTCCGCGGGTTCTGTCAAAAGGAAAAACGTGTTAGAGACCCATCTCTGCCGATTTTTTTTCTCCTCTCGACAAAGGCCAAATTCCGTGACGGCGCTTTCTTCGCTTAAATCCGGGCCTCTCAAGGGTCAAGTCCGCGTTCCGGGCGACAAATCCATTTCTCACCGCGCCTTGATGTTGGGTGCTGTGGCGCTGGGCAAAACCCACATTTCTGGATTGTTGGAAGGCGAAGATGTTTTGTGCACCGCAGACGCCATGCGCGCCATGGGGGCCAAAGTGGAACGTTTTGACAATGGCGACTGGGAAGTCCACGGCATGGGTGTTGGCGGATTGCTGCAGCCCGAGCGCGATTTGGACATGGGCAATTCCGGCACGGCGGCGCGTTTGTTGATGGGCTTGGTCGCCGGACAGAATATATCCACGACCTTTACCGGCGATGCATCGCTGTCTTCGCGTCCGATGAAACGCGTGATCGATCCGCTGGAACAGGTGGGGGCAGTGTTCGACGCGTCTGAGGGCGGGCGCCTGCCGCTCACCATCACCGGTGCCGAAGACCCGCTGCCCATCACCTATACCCTGCCCATGGCGTCGGCCCAGGTGAAGTCCGCCGTCATGCTCGCCGGCTTAAATGCGCCGGGGGAAACGGTGGTGATCGAGCCCAAACCGACCCGCGATCATTCCGAAAAGATGCTCACCCACTTCGGTGCGGATGTGTCGGTGGTGGAACGCGACGACGGTGCGCGCACCATCGTGTTGCAAGGCCAGCCCGCGCTCAAAGGCCGCGACATTGTCGTTCCGGCAGATATTTCGTCCGCTGCGTTCCCGCTGGTGGCGGCAAGCATCGTCGAAGGGTCCGACGTGACGGTCGAAGGCGTGGGCCTCAACCCGCTGCGCGCGGGCGTGATTGAGACGTTGAAGGATATGGGCGCGGACATCGAAATCTTGGACAGCCGCGTCGAAGGCGGCGAAGACGTTGGCGATGTGCGGGTGAAATGCAAAGGCTTAAAGGGCTGCACGGTTCCTCCAAGCCGTGCTCCGGCTCAAATTGATGAATACCCGGTGCTGTTTGTTGCCGCAGCGTTGGCCGAAGGCACCACGCGCTTTGAAGGTTTGGACGAACTGCGCGTCAAAGAAAGCGATCGTTTAGCCGTGATGGCCGAGGGTTTAAAAGCGTGCGGCGTTGATTTGGAAGAGGGCGAAGATTGGTTGGTGGTCCACGGCGTGGGCGGCACGGACAAAACGGTCTTCGGCGGCGCAACCGTGAAAACGCATCTAGACCACCGCATCGCCATGTCGTTTTTGGTCCTGGGCCTGGCCACCGACCAGCCGGTCAGTCTGGACGACGCCAGCCCCATCGAAACCAGCTTCCCGGGCTTTCGCGCCCTGATGGAAAGCTTAGGTGCTCAATTTAAGTAAGGAAACAGCCATGTCTTTCGTCATCGCCATCGACGGTCCCGCAGCAGCCGGCAAAGGCACCTTGGCCCGGCGTTTGGAAGAGCATTTCAAACTGTCTAAGCTCGACACCGGTCTTTTGTACCGCGCTACGGGCTGGAAAGTCTTGCAAGCGGGCGGCGATCCAGAGGACGCCGCAGCCGCCGAAGCCGCCGCCCGGGCGCTGGACCCGGCTGAATTGGCCAATGAAAAGCTGCGCACGGACGAAGCGGCGCAGGCAGCCAGTAAAGTTTCCGCGATCCCCGGCGTGCGCGCCGCACTGTTGGATTTTCAGCGCAATTTTGCCCAAAATCCACCACATCTAGCGGATGGAAACCCCGCCCAGGGCGCTATCTTGGACGGGCGCGACATCGGCACCACGGTGTGTCCCGACGCGCCGGTGAAGCTGTTTATCACCGCAAGCACGGAAATCCGCGCAAAACGGCGGTTTTTAGAGTTGCAGGAGCGTGGCCTAGAGGCTATATATGCGCGCGTTCTGGAAGAGATGATAGAACGGGATGAACGTGACAGTTCGCGTTCGGCCTCGCCGCTGAAAGCCGCCGATGACGCTTTGACATTGGACACCAGCGACCTGGACGCCGATGCAGCCTTTGCAGCGGCGCTCGATTTCATCGCCTCTAAGAACCTCTTCTAAGCGGCACAAGCTGTTTCGGAGCGACTTTGAACCCCGTGTTCCCACAAGAGCAAACCAATGCTCAAGGGGGCATGGATTTTGTGTTTTCTAAAGACCGTCGGAACCAACCGTTCGGCCAGAATAAATTGAAAGTAAGGACAAACGAAAATATGACTATGGAAAATTTTGCTGATCTGCTCGAGGAATCCCTCGGCGCTGATGGATTGCTTGAAGGCAGCGTTGTCACCGGTACTGTACTGCGTGTCGACGGCGATGCCGTGCTGATCGATGTGGGCCTCAAATCTGAAGGCCGCATTCCCATGAAAGAATTCGGTATGGGCGCGGACGCTCCGGCCATTACCGCAGGCGACAACATCGACGTGTTCGTGGAACGCTACGAAGACCGTGATGGCCTGATCAAACTGAGCCGTGAAAAAGCGCGCCGCGAAGAAGCTTGGGTCCAACTCGAGAAACTTCTGGAAAAAGGCGAACGCGTCAACGGCACCATCTTTGGCCGCGTCAAAGGCGGTTTCATTGTGGACCTCAACGGCGCCGTGGCGTTCTTGCCGGGCTCCCAAGTGGACATCCGTCCGGTTCGCGACGTGACCCCGCTGATGAACACCCCGCAGCCGTTCCAAATCTTGAAGATGGATCGCTCGCGCAACAACATCGTGGTGTCTCGCCGCGCTGTGTTGGAAGAAACCCGCGCCGAAGCGCGTTCCGAACTCATCGGCAAATTGGCCGAGGGTGACGTTCTCGAAGGTGTGGTCAAAAATATCACCGACTACGGTGCCTTTGTGGATCTCGGCGGCGTCGACGGCTTGTTGCACGTCACCGACATCGCTTGGAAACGCATCAACCACCCGTCCGAAGCTTTGCAAGTTGGCGAAACCGTCAAGGTTCAAGTCATTCGCTTCAACCCCGAAACCCAGCGCATCAGCTTGGGCATGAAGCAGTTGGAATCTGACCCGTGGGAAGGCGTCGAAGCCAAATTCCCCATCGGTGCGAAGCTCAAAGGCCGCGTCACCAACATCACCGACTACGGCGCATTCGTCGAATTGGAAGCCGGTGTCGAAGGTTTGGTTCACGTGTCCGAAATGTCCTGGACCAAGAAAAACGTCCACCCGGGCAAAATCGTCTCCACCTCCCAAGAAGTCGAAGTCATGGTTTTGGACGTCGACAGCGACAAGCGTCGTATCTCTTTGGGTCTCAAACAGTGTGGCGACAACCCGTGGGATGCATTCTTGTCCACGCACTCTGCCGGCACCGAAGTTGAAGGCGAGATTAAGAACATCACCGAATTCGGTCTGTTCATCGGTCTCACCGAAGAAATCGACGGCATGGTTCACTTGTCCGACCTGTCTTGGGAAAAATCCGGCGAAGACGCCATCCAAGACTTCAAGAAAGGCGACGTGGTTAAAGCCAAAGTGCTGGACGTTGACGTCACCAAAGAACGCATCAGCTTGGGCATCAAACAACTGAGCAAAGATCCGTTCGAAGAAGGCCTGTCCGGTCTGAAACGCGGCGACATCGTCACCTGCACGGTTTCTGCCATCACCGACGGTGGCATCGAAGTCACCGCAGGCGAAGGTGTTCCGGGCTTCATCCGCAAAGCAGAACTCAGCCGCGAGCGTTCCGAACAACGCCCGGATCGTTTTGCCGAAGGCGAAAAGGTCGACGCCAAGATCACTCAGATCGACGCCTCCAGCCGCAAGCTGACCATGTCCATCAAAGCTCTGGAAGTTCAGGAAGAAAAACAAGCGATGCAAGAATTCGGCTCGTCCGATTCCGGCGCCTCCTTGGGCGACATCCTGGGCGCCGCTTTGGAAAAGAAATCTACCGACTAACGGATCTTTTCCAACCCAAACCAAAAACGCCTCCGGCTTTTCAGCCGGGGGCGTTTTTTTATGTGGGGTACAGTCATGAATTGTGTTGATATGTGCCGGGGTTACGAATAGGCGAAAGCGGAGGCGAACATGTTTCAAATGGTCAAGCTCGGGACTGTACTGTGCGTGGCAATTGCAGTGTTGAGTGGCTGTCAGACGACCAAGAGTTTAGCCCCGGGCGTGTATCAGAGTGATACTTTGAGAACGGTCAAAGAAAGAGGCGTTTTAAACTGCGGAATTTCCGAACTCGATGGATTTGCCTACCAAGACCGTTCGGGAACATGGCATGGCCTGGATGTAGACATGTGCAGGGCAATCGCGACGGCCGTCTTAGGTTCGCACAGCAAAGTCTTTTATGTTCCTGTTTCGGCAAAAACCCGGTTTAAGTCGTTACAATCAGGTGTCATTGATGTCTTGGCCCGCTACACCACTTGGACTTTAACGCGAGACGTTGCCCTTGGCCTGGATTTCGTAGGTCCGAATTTTATCGAAGGCATGGCCGTTTTGGTGCGTGAGGACTTGGGTGTCATGGATGTTCGTCAAATGGACGGGGCGACATATTGTCTTTTAAAAACGTCCATGGCTGAGCTGCATCTTGCGACCTACTATCTGTGGAACAAGATGAGATACAACGCCGTCGTCTTTGACACGGTCCATGAAACCATGAAGGGTCTGGACGACGGGAGATGCCACGCCACAATACTCGATTCGACAGGTTTGTCACATCAGCTGAAGTTTATGAAAAATGCCCAGGCGTTTAAAATTTTGCCACAACGCTTGTCATTCGAGCCCTTATCGCTGGGGGTTCGCCAAGATGACCGCAAGTGGCTCAATATCGTTCGGGCAGTGATGAGCGGATTGCTCTTGGCCGAAGAAGCCGGACGTGGACCGGACTATAATCTTTTGCTGGAAGACAGCCGCCGCATGGCTGTGACGCTCGGCATTTATACGAACTGGCTGCAAAGTGTCATTGATCGGGTTGGCGATTATGGCGAAATTTATAATCGAAACTTTGGCTTGGGACAGGCACCTTTTCAGCGTGGTTTGAACAGTCTCGCTTCACACGGTGGGATGATGGTGCCCTTTCGGTTCGGCGACCTCGTGTTTGCGCGCCCCCAAGGTTTGCACAACACAGAAGAGGTCTACAACGCCATGCGCGCGCGCGGCCACGTGCGCTGCGGCGTCGTCAAAGAACCGGGTGAACCTGGTGCGAGTGGATTTCGTTCAAAATCAGCATGGCGAGATTTCAGTATAGAGACCTGCCGTACATTTGCTACGGCGCTCTTTCAAGATCCCGATCAAGTTGAAGTCTTCGATGATTATTTGGACGAACAATTGAAAGCCTTGGCTCATGGCGAAATCGATATGATTGGATCGCCCACGGTGCGTGATTTGAACCTGATCGGCGCCGGGTTTGATCAGCCGGTCACAAGCTTCATCAACCTTCACGACGGCACGGTGGTGGGGATGGGTCCGGTGATTTTGGGGGGCCATTCGATGTATAGCGATTCCGTGCGTTGGGCCATATGGGCGCGCCAGCTCCATGCCCATTCACACAACGCGCCGGGTTGGGCGCAGCTGTTTACGAAAAAGACCCATATTCGTGCGTCGGCGTTGAATTTTAAGACCAACTGCTTCGAAGATATTTTGAACACATTTCCGTCTGTCGAAGAGAGTTTGGGGGAAAAAGCGGCATCGCAGGAGATATACAAACTCAACACCAATTGGAATGTTGGCGGAGTTCAATATTCCGCACCAATCCGCTAGGTCATGACCTTAGGAAAACATGACGGTTGTCAAGCTTATGTCAGACTATAGAATTAACATTATCAAACGGCTCAGGGCTCGCCTTTCGAAACAGAACTAACAATCGAGCTCTCAGGGAACAGTCTGTTTTATGAAGACACGCTCACACGCTTGGACGTCGGCTCACCCGTCGTCATCGACTGAGACGTTAGACGCAGACGTAGCCCGTCTGCCCGGTCCCATGGTGGTTAAAATTATTGGGCTAGCCATTGCCTACGCGATTTTGGGTAATCTCAGTTTGTTGTTGACCATACCGCCCGGATACGCTGCGCCGATTTGGCCGGCTGCGGGTTTGTCGTTGGTGGCGGTGTTGGTGTGTGGCTATCGCATCTGGCCGGGCGTGTTGTTGGGATCGTTTCTGTCCAATGTCTGGTCGGGCTGGGATGGGTTTTCCTTTCAGGCGGTGACAATCCCCTTGATCATTGCCGGTGGTGCAGCCTTGCAAGCGGTGGTGGCGGCGTATTTGGTGCACCGTTTGACGCGATTTCCCAACTTGATGGGGAGCGAGCGCGAAGTATTTGCCTTCTTTTTTGTCGGCGGTGTGCTCAGCTGTGTGATCAGTCCCTTTGTGGGCAACTTGGTGCTGCTTAATTTTTCCATCATCAGCGCCTCTTCGTTTATGGAAAATTTTTGGACGTGGTGGATCGGTGACACCATTGGCGTGTTTGTGTTTTCACCCTTGGCCCTGGTTTGGGTGTTGCGTCCCGTGAACATCTGGCGTCCACGCCGCTTGACCGTGACCGTGCCGATCTTAGTTGCGCTGTTTGTCTCTTTGGCCAGTACCAGCATGGGCATGCATTGGGAGCGCGAGCGTCTGCGCTTGGAATTTGATCAGCGCCTCACCCCTCTGGCCCAGGCGGTGGAACGCAACTTGTCCGAATACATCAATGTGTTGAAGTTTTTGGAAGGCTTTTATGCGGCCTCGACCCATATCGATCGGGGTGAGTTTGATGCGTTCAGCCGCCGGTTTTTGGAAGAGCTTCCGGGGTTGCACGCCTTGTCTTGGAACCCGCTGATCCCGAACGCACAGCGCGACGCCTTTGAAACGGCGACCCGTCAAGACGGGTTCGATGGCTTCACCATTAGGGAACGTTTACCCACGGGCACTTTAATTCCAGCGGGTGAACGCGACGAATATGTGGTCGTCCACTATATCGAGCCATTTGTGCGCAACCGTTCGGCGTTCGGTTTTGATGTCGCGTCCAACCCGGTGCGCAAAGTGGCCCTGGAATTGGCGCGCGACACCGGGCGCCCCATGGCGACCGGGCGCATTACTTTGGTCCAGGATCAACAAGAACAGTTTGGTATCTTGGTGTTCATGCCGGTTTATGAACACGGCAAATCCATTATGAGCGTTCAGGCCCGTCAACGTTATCTCAAGGGCTACATGGTTGCGGGTTTACGCGGCGGGGATATCATCACCGCAGCGTTGAGGGATTTAAAGCACCAGGGCATCGCCTATCGTTTGGTGGATCGCTCCGCTGTCTCGGGTGAGCAGTTCTTGATGGAAAATCAGCCGTTTGAAGATGCGGTTTTCGAACTGTCGGACCGGGGTCTGTTCGGCGGGACCATGCCGTTGGGCAAGCGTTTTGATTTCACCTTCGGCGGGCGTGAATGGAGCTTTGAGGCTGCTCCGATGTCTGCTCATGTGAATACCCAGCGCGGCAGCGGCAGTTGGATGGTTTTGATCGGCGGATTGTTGCTGACCAGCCTGGTCGGCGCGTTTGTCATGGTGATCAGTGGTCGGCGGGTGATGTTGCAGGCCATCGTCAGTCAACAAACGGCCAACTTGCGCTCCAGCGAACACCGCTTGGCCGAAGCGCAGCGCATTGCGCAGTTGGGCAACTGGACTATGGAACTGGACGCCCATTCCATGTGGCTTTCGCAAGAAGCACGCCGCATTTTGGATTCTCACGTGACGGGCGAAGACTGGACACTGGGCGGGTTCGCCGGACACTTCCCCCTGGAACACCGCGACGCTTTGGTCCAAGCGTTGACCGAGGTCGTGAAGACGCATGAAAGCTACAATGCAGATTTGCAGGTGGTGTCCCCGTCCGGTTTGGAAAAGACCGTCAACGTCCACGGTGAGCTGGTGTATGACGAACATAAACGCCCGACCCGTGTTGTGGGGACGATCCAAGATATATCCGCGCGCATCCGTTTGGACCGGATGAAACAAGAATTCGTGTCTACCGTCAGTCACGAACTGCGCACCCCGCTGACATCGGTCAAAGGCTCGCTCGGCATGGTGGCCGCAGGGGCGCTGGGCGACCTTCCGGACAAAGCCATGGAGATGGTGCGCATCGCCCACCGCAACACCGATCAATTGATCCATCTGGTCAACGATATTTTAGATTTGGGCAAGTTCGAATCGGGTGAAATGGTGTTTAAGATGGAACACCTCAATCTGTCGGACCTGATTTTAGAAGCGATTGAGGTGAACCAAAACTACGCGCGCGATTATGGCACGCATTTCATGGTGACGAGCGGGCTGGAAAACGTTTATGTGCTGGGCGATAGCCAACGGATTTTGCAGGTTATGGCGAACCTTTTGTCCAATGCGGCGAAGTTCTCCCCGTCGGGCACCATCGTCGGCATTGCTCTGGAAAAAGACGACGGTTTTGCGCGCATCAAGGTTACCGATAGCGGCCCCGGTATTCCCAAAGAGTTCCGCGGGCGCATTTTCGAAAAATTCGCCCAAGCCGACGGCACGTCGCAGCGTAAAGAAGGCGGTACGGGACTGGGCTTGGCGATCACCAAAATGATTGTCGAGAGGCTCGGCGGAGAAATTGGCTTCCAGTCTGAGGTCGATATCGGCACGACGTTCTATTTCACTTTGCCGTTGGTGGATTGACACATACGTGTGATAGACTTCGCCCTCTTCAAAACTTAAATGAGTACATAGATGTCCCTAGACACCGATAAACTGATGGAACGCCGCCGCCAGCGTCGCTCGTCCCTATTGTGGAAAGTGGTTGCGGCCATAAGTCTCACGGCTTTGGCGGCTGTGTTGGTGATGCGCTCCGTGGATGGCGAGAGCAAACTGGCGTCCAAACTGGGCGGGGATGACCGCATTGCGCGCCTCACGGTCGAAGGTGTGATTTTCGAAGACCGCCATCGTGACGAATTGTTGCAAGAGCTCAAAGACGACGACGGCGTGAAAGCCGTGATCGTGCGCATCAACAGCCCCGGCGGCACGGTGGTGGGCGGCGAGAATCTCTATCTGGGTTTGCGCTCCATATCCGAAGACAAACCCGTCGTCGCGGTGATGGGGTCGACGGCGACCTCGGCGGCGTATATGACGGCCATCGGTACGGACCGAATTTTGGCGCGTAAGGGCTCACTCACGGGGTCCATCGGCGTGATCATGCAGACCGCCAACGTGACCAAGCTGATGGATAAAATCGGTGTGCGTCCGGAAACGTTTAAAAGCGGGGAGCTCAAAGCCCAGCCCAATCCCATGGAGGACATGTCGGACGAAGCGCGCAAACATCTGAACCAAGTGGTTATGGACATGTACGAGCTGTTTGTTTCCATGGTGGCAGAGCGCCGCTCCATGACCACCGAAGCGGTTAAAGAGATCGCCGACGGGCGGGTCTTTGTCGGTGAAAAAGCCCTGGAAGTGGGTTTAATCGACGCCATTGGCGGCGAACAGGAAGCCCTTGATTGGCTGGTGGCGGAAAAGGAAATTGAGGACGATTTGGACGTTGTAGACGAAAAACCCGACTATCCGCGCCCCGATTTCGCCGAACGGGTCTTTGGATCGCTTGGAAAAGCTGTGCTATCAGAACGACTTAAACTTGACGGGCTGCTCTCGGTTTGGCAACCTGATCTCTAGAGTTTTAAGCGCACGCGTGTTGAGCGGGTCAAAACAGCCCAAAACGGTCGAAATTGCGCGTACAGTCTTGAGTTTTTTCTGGGGAAACGCCCCGACATCCGGGCATGTTATCCGGGCTTAGGCCGTGGTCAGTCGGCGACCCGGCAGGGAGGTCAGAATATGACGAAATCTGAATTGATTCAAAAGCTTGCAGAAGCCAACCCACACCTGTATCTGCGGGATGTGGAACGCATCGTCACCACCATTTTCGACGAAATCACCGATGCATTGGCCCAGGGCGACCGGGTTGAGCTGCGCGGCTTTGGTGCTTTTTCGGTGAAAGAACGGGGCTCGCGCACGGGCCGCAACCCGCGCACCGGTGAAGCTGTGGACGTCCCGGCCAAGTACATTCCGTACTTCAAAACCGGCAAACAGCTGCGCGAGAAACTCAACACCGGCTAATTGCCGACTTTAGAGGGGGAGCCCGCCTTGCGTCGTCTCATCACATGGCTGATTATGCTGCCTGCGGCTGTTGCCGTGGTGGTCTTTGCGCTGCACAACAAGACACCCGTGGTGTTGGACTTGTGGCCGTTCGCACTCAGCTTGGAAATTGAGCTCTATTTGCTGCTCACCGCGATTTTGGGTGTGGGTGTGTTGTTGGGCGGTGTTGCGTCTTGGGCGGGGGGTGGCCGTTTGCGGGCCCAACTGCGCAAACGCACCTATGACGGCGAGGTGGCCCGCCGCCAGCTCACCACGGAACAAGCGAAAGTGGCAGAGCTGCAAGTGAAGCTGCGCGCGGCAGAAATGCAAAACCTCAACACCCCGGACACCGGTGGGGTGGGGGATGTCAAAACCATCGACCATGCCCCCGATACAAAAGCAGCTACGACGGCAGACACGACGGCACAACTTTCCGGGCCGAAAACTGCGGCCTAAGCCTCAAGAAACCCTTGGCCCTATTGCCTGTGCGGGTTAAAAAGAATCCTATGGTTCAGATCAAACAACCCAGTGACCGAATTTTTGTCGCCCTCGACACCACCGATGTGGGTCGGGCGGTTGAGCTTGCCAATGGTCTCAAAGGCCAAGTGGGCGGGGTCAAACTCGGCAAAGAATTTTTCACCGCCCATGGGCCCGACGGGGTGCACCGGGTGACGGAAAACGGCATGCCGTTGTTTCTCGATCTCAAATGGCACGACATCCCCAACACCGTGGCGGGCGCTGTGCGCGCGTCTTTGGCGTTGGACCCGTTCATTGTCAACGTGCACGCATCCGGTGGCCGGCGCATGATGGAAGCCGCCCGCGCTGCCGCCGACGAAGCCGATCTTGGCAAACGCCCCAATGTCATTGGTGTGACGGTGCTGACCTCCATGGCGCACGAAGACTTAGTCGAAGTCGGTATTGACCAAGAGCCCTTGGAACAAGTCCTGCGTTTGGGCAAACTGACCAAGTCCAGCGGGCTCGAAGGTGTGGTGTGTTCAGCCAAGGAAGTTGTGGCACTGCGCGGGACGGTTGGCGACGACTTTATGCTGGTGGTTCCGGGCATCCGCCCCGAATGGGCCAGCACCGACGACCAGCGCCGCGTGGTCACACCCAAAGACGCGGTGGATCTCGGCGCAGACTTCCTGGTCATCGGCCGCCCGATCACGGGTCACGCCGACCCGTCTGAGGCTGCGCGCCTGATTGCCGAAGAGCTGTCCGAAGCATGAGCGAAGACACAAACTTCAAAAGCCTTTCCTTACAAGCCATCGAAACCTTCGGCAAGGGTTTCGGCCTGATCTTGCGCGCCGCCATTTTGCCCTTTGGCGTATCGGTGGCGGCCGTGGTGATGGCGCGTTGGGTGGGCGGGGTTGAACGCTATCTGTTCGACGCGCTTCACGGTGTTATGGTGATTTCATACCTCACCTGCCTGTCGCGGATCGTCGGCGGCACTTATCCGGGGCCGAGCATCCTCACCTTTGCTGTGCCGCGTCCGACCTGGCCGGGCGTGCCCATCGTAAAGTCCGTAGCTGCCGAAACTTTGGTGGTGATCGTTCCGGGAGCTTTCATTATGTGGATGCTCACCATCAACATCGCGCCGTTCATTTTGGCGCTGGGCAGCACGGTGGTCAGCGTTGCGGCCATGCTGTTGGTGGAATTTATCTTCTCCACCGTGATCGGCCTGATCGTGGGCGCGGGCATGGCGAAGTTTGCGCGCGAAGGCGCGGTCTGATTTTTTTTGCGAACGTGACTTCAGTTACTGAACCGCGCGCGGTTTGGGACTATATCTATGGGCATAATCCGCAAACTTAAAGCAGGAGTACCCCCATGAGCGACACTTGTCAAAGCACCGGTTGCGGGCCACAAGGTTGCGGGTCGAACAACCGCCCCAAGCGCGACACCCCGCCCACATTGCTGGAGCAGGTGTGGATGATCCTCCCCTATCACTGGCCCAAGTTTTTGCAGGCCGCCGTGCTTCCCGTTTTGGTGTCGGTTGCTTTTGTCACCTATGGCTGCCCTCAGGGCGTGCCGGACCGCCTACCGTTTGACGCGGTTCATGTCCTCATGCAGGTGTCTTTCATTGCGGCCATGGTGCGCATTGTTCGCGGCGGCCATGGTTTGGCCCGTTGGGGGCTGGCGTTGCCGCGTTTTCGCTGGTCGAATATGAATGTGATGGGCGAAGTTCTGGGTGCGGCTGTGATCATTTTGGCCCCGGTCCTGGGCTTGTTCGTGGCCTTCACCCTTTTTTATGGTCCCACCATCCGCGTGATGGACAACACGCTGTTGCTGGTCGTCAGCCGCATTGTGCCTGCGTTTTTCATGACCATGCTTTTGGGGCTGGTCATTGGTGCGGCAAGCTTTAAGATTGAGGCGAACCGTTCCGGCGAATAATCCGTTCGCACACTCTCAAAACTTTGTGAAAACAACCATGCTCAAAGAAGGCCTTGCGATAGCAAAAGCAACCATAGGCATTATTAGGTCTGAATTTAGTGCATTATGGGCGATGGCTGTGTTGCCCTATTTGGTCTTTGTGATGATCGGTATTGTGGGCCTGGGTCAATGGCCTGGCGCACATGTGGTGTCGTTGACTGGCCAAAGTCTGGTGAATGTTGTCTACTCGGCGGCTTTGCTGCGCGCGATGATCAGAGGGACGCCATTTTCAAAAAGTGTTTTTCGCTTTGGGACAGATGAATGGCGTTTGATTGCGTTTACTTGTGCGTTTTTTGGTGTGGCGACCTTGATTGCGTTGGGCCTTTCTCAGTTAAGAGTGCCTTTCTCGATGATGATTGAGGCCATAAGCTTGATATTTGTCACGATTGCGTTTGGCGTAATTTTTTTCATGGGTTTCTTCTATGCGATGTTCCGCTTCATGGTGGTTGGGGTGATATTGATTGCTTTTCCAAACGTTGGACTAACTCGCTGCGTGGTGGTGGGCTGGCGTCAAACCCAAGGGCACGTGGGCAAAATGGTTGTGGCCGGTATCGTGCTGTTCGTGCCCATCGTGTTGGTGCAGTATTTCACTCTATATGCTGTTGAAAAGAGTTTTCCTGATACGCAAGTGTTGACTGTCTGTGTGACACAGTTTTTTGGTGTCGTAAGCACGGCTGTCAGCATGATTTGGTCGTTTCAGGTGTATCAAACCTTGGCACAGCCCCCCGAAACCCGTTAAGACTGTGTCATGTCTATCGACGTCAAAATCTGCGGTATCAATTCGCCCGAAGCCCTGGACGCGGCTGTGTCCGGGGGGGCAGCTATGCTGGGTTTTGTGTTTTTCCCCAAATCGCCCCGCGCCGTTACACCCGTTGAGGCCAAGGCCTTGATGGACCGCGTTCCCGACGGCGTGACCAAGGTCGCGTTGATGGTGAACCCTGACGATTTTGACGTGGGCGCGGTGTGTCGCCAGCTGCCCGTCGATCTGTTGCAGCTCCACGGTTCTGAATCCATCGAGCGCATTTCCGACATCAAAGCCATCACCGGACTTCCGGTCATGAAAGCGGTCGGTATTGCAGGCGCGGACGATATTGCGCGGGCGCATGAGTATGAAACGCTTTGCGAACGCATCTTGCTGGACGCGAAACCGCCCAAAGACGCCGACCTTCCGGGCGGCAATGCCTTGAGTTTTGATTGGACCTTGATTGCCGAGGAATCCTGGGAGCGACCCTGGATGCTGGCGGGTGGGCTCAATGCGGGTAATTTGGCCGAGGCGGTTCACACGTCCAAGGCCCCTTTTGTCGACGTTTCCAGCGGGGTTGAGGACGCACCGGGGCAAAAATCGCCTGCGAAAATCCAAGAATTCTTGAAACTGGCGCAAACGCTGTAAAAAAACGCTGCAATTTGCCATTTGGGTGCCATATTTACAGGCTCTAAATCAGTGGCAATTTGGTGCGGGTCTTGGTAAGTTCCCGGCACTGCAAAATCCTGAGCTGTAGGCGTTTTTAATGAATGAGCCCAATACTTTCCGGCCCAACACGTTCCGAGACGGTCCGGACGAAACCGGACACTTCGGTATTTTTGGCGGCCAATTTGTTGCCGAAACGCTCATGCCTTTGGTACACGACGTGGCCGAAGCCTATGAAGCGGCCAAGGCCGATCCCGAATTCGCGCGCGAAAAAGAATACTACTTAAATCAATACGTGGGCCGTCCGAGCCCGCTGTATTTTGCCCAGCGCCTCACCGAAGAGCTGGGCGGCGCGAAGGTTTATCTTAAACGCGAAGACCTAAACCACACGGGCGCGCACAAGATCAACAACACCATCGGCCAAATTCTGTTGGCGCGGCGCATGGGCAAGACCCGCATCATTGCCGAGACCGGCGCGGGTCAGCACGGCGTGGCGACGGCGACGGTGTGTGCGCTGTTTGATATTCCCTGCACCATCTACATGGGCACCAAAGATATCGAGCGCCAAGCCCCCAACGTGTTCCGCATGAAAATGCTGGGCGCCGAGGTGAAACCCGTGACGGTCGGTTCGTGCTCGCTCAAAGACGCGCTCAACGAAGCCATTCGCGACTGGGTCACCAACGTGGACAGCACGTACTTCCTCATCGGCACCGCAGCGGGTATGCACCCGTTCCCCATGATGGTGCGCGATTTCCAATGCGTCATCGGTGAAGAAGTGCGCGAACAAATCATGGAGGCGGAAGGCCGCCTGCCGGACACTCTGGTCGCTTGCATCGGCGGGGGGTCCAACGCCATTGGCCTGTTCCATCCGTTCTTGGACGACGCGGACGTGAAAATCATCGGCACCGAAGCGGCTGGGCGCGGGATCGAGACCGGCAAGCACGCCGCGAGCCTCACCGCAGGCTCCCCCGGTGTGTTGCACGGCAACCGCATGTACTTGCTGCAAGACGAAGACGGGCAAGTGCAAGAAGCCGACAGCGTTTCGGCAGGCCTGGACTATCCGGGCATTGGGCCGGAGCATTGCTGGCTGCATGACATGGGCCGGGTCGAATATGTGCCCGTCACCGACGACGAAGCGCTAAAAGCGTTTCACAAAGTGACACGCTTAGAAGGCATCATCCCCGCACTGGAAAGCTCCCACGCCGTCGCACACGTGATGAAAATCGCCCCCAACCTGCCCAAGGACCACATCATTGTGGTGAACCTGTCGGGCCGGGGTGACAAAGATCTGAACACCGTGGCGCACACCATGGGTGTGGACATGGGGGTGAACCTATGAACGCCGTTCAGCCTCAATCCGTTGAGACGCGAATCTCCAAACGCTTCGCCAAACTGGCCGAAGAAAAGCGCGCAGGCTTGGTCACTTACGTCATGTCCGGCGATCCGGATATAGATACAGCGCAAGCGATCTTGAACGGTTTGCCCGAAGCGGGCGCCGATATGATCGAGATCGGCATGGCGTTTTCCGACCCCATGGCCGACGGTCCGTCCATCCAAGCCGCCGCCATTCGCGCGCTGGACGGTGGCGTGACGTTGAAAAAAACCCTCGACCAAGTTCGTGAATTTCGCAAGCTGGATAATGAGACCCCCATCGTGTTGATGGGCTACTTCAACCCGATCTACGTCTATGGCGTGAACGCTTTTATCAAAGACGCAAAAGACGCAGGCATCGACGGTTTAATAGTTGTGGACTTGCCGCCCGAAGAAGAAGCGGAGCTCTGCCTGCCCGCTTTGGATGGGGGCATGAACTTCATTTTCCTGACCACACCGACGACGGACGATAAGCGCCTGCCGACGGTTTTGGAAAAAGCGTCGGGCTTCGTGTATTATGTCTCCATCAAGGGGATTACGGGCGCGGGCTCGGCGTCTGCGGATGATATCGGTGCCGCAGTGGACCGCATTCGCAAATACACTGATTTGCCCGTCGCCGTGGGCTTTGGCATCACCACCGCCGAGGCTGCTGGAAATGTTGCACGTGTCGCCGACGCTGCGGTTGTGGGGTCCGCCATCGTCAACCGCGTGCGCGACAACTTAGATGAAAATGGCCGGGCGAACGATCGCCTGGTGGACGAAGTCTTGGACTTCACGCGAAAGCTGGCGGGCGGTGTCCGCGCGGTCGCGAAATAACAAAAGGGACTACGCATGAACTGGCTTAAGGATTTTGTTCGCCCGAAACTGAAAGAACTGGTCGGCGGCGGCAAAGACATTCCGGAAAACCTGTGGCACCAATGCCCCAGCTGTCAGCAGATGATCTTCCATCGCGATTTGGAAGGCAACCTGAACGTCTGCCAACACTGCGGCCACCACATGCGCATCGGTGTGGGCAAACGCTTAGAGCTTTTGTTCGACGGTGGTGACTACAAAACCGTTCAGTTTGCGGCTCCCTTACAAGATCCGCTGAAGTTCAAAGATCTGAAAAAATATTCCGAACGGCTGAAAGAGTCCCAAGCCAAAACAGCAGAAGAAGACGCCATGATCGTGGCTCACGGTAAAATGGGCGGGCAAAACGTTGTGGTTGCCGCCTTCAACTTTGCCTTCATGGGGGGCTCCATGGGCACGGCCGTGGGTGAAGGCATCGTCACCGCGTCGCGCTTGGCTCAGGTGCAAGACGCTTCGCTGATCATCATTCCCGCATCGGGCGGCGCGCGCATGCAAGAAGGCATCTTGTCTTTGATGCAAATGGCGCGCACCACCATCGCGGTGGAAGAAGTCAAAGACAAAGGCCTGCCGTATTTGGTGTTGCTGACAGATCCCACCACGGGTGGCGTGTCGGCCTCGTTCGCCATGTTGGGCGACGTCGCCATTGCCGAGCCTGGTTGCATCATTGGTTTCGCAGGCCGTCGTGTCATCGAACAAACCATTCGCGAACAATTGCCCGAAGATTTCCAAAAGGCCGAATACCTTTTGGACCACGGCATGGTCGATATGGTTGTTGAGCGCGGCGAGCTGCGCTCCACCATCATTCGTGTGCTGTCCTTGCTGCGCAACACCGGTGCTCCGGGTGACGTGGTGGACTTTGTCGCCGAACCTGTGCCCATGCCGGACGGTGAGAAAAAACCGCCCGTTATCGACGCGCCCATCCCCCACGGCGCCCGTCCGCCCGAAGCGGATTAAGCCCGGCCCATGTGCGCGGCGCCAACGGATGACATCCTCGCACGCCTGATGGCGCTGCACCCAAAATCCATCGATCTCAGTTTGGATCGCTTGGAACGTCTGTTGGCCGCGCTGGGTAATCCCGAACAGAAACTGCCGCCCGTGGTGCACATCGCGGGCACCAATGGAAAAGGTTCGACCACGGCCTTCCTGCGTGCCTTTGCGGAGGCTGCGGGCTTGCGGGTGCATGTCTATACCTCGCCGCATTTGGTGAAGTTCAACGAACGCATTCGCGTGTCAGGACAGATCATCAGTGACGCTGAGCTGAGCGAAATACTCGAAACCTGCGAAACCGCCAACGCAGGCCAGCCCATCACGTTTTTTGAAATCACCACCGCCGCCGCGTTTGTGGCCTTTGTCAAACATCCGGCAGATTTGGTGATCTTGGAAACGGGACTGGGCGGGCGTTTGGATGCAACCAATGTCATCGATAAGCCGCGCTTAACGGCCATCACCCCCATTTCTTTGGACCATCAACACTTTTTGGGGGACACCATTGAAGAGATCGCCGCAGAAAAGGCGGGCATTTTTAAGCCGGGTGTTGATTGTGTGGTTGCGGCCCAAGGCACGCGGGCGGCGGAAAAAGTTCTGCGCAAACAGGGCAAAGAGGTCGGCTGTCGTCTCACATGGGAAGGTAAGGACTGGTTCGCGCGCACCAAAGGCGGGCGCCGCGCCAAAGGGGACGGCGGTCTGATTTACAAAGGCCATGGTGCAGCCGGGGAAACCGAACGTGCATTCCCCGAACCCGCCTTGGCGGGCCGCCATCAAGTGCGCAATGCAGCCTTGGCCATGGCGTGCGTCGAAGCCTTGCAACCGGATTTCAACATCACGGACGCAGCCATCACAATTGGGCTTCGCGCCGTGCGTTGGCCTGGGCGCATGCAACAGTTGACCGAAGGGCCGTTGGTGGATGGCTTAAGCGATGGCTGGGAGCTGTGGTTGGACGGTGGGCACAATCGTGCGGCGGCGGAAATGATCGCCCAACATTCGCGCACGTGGCGCGGTGAAGATTTGTGGCTGGTGTTCGGCGCTCTCAACCAACGCCCGCCGTTGGAATTCTTAAAACCCTTGGAAGGCAAAATTCTGGGTACGCGCACCGTCGCCATTGTCGGCGAAGAAAACACCCTGACTGCAGCCGAAGGGGCCAAAGCCGCCAATCACCTGCACATGAACGCAGCCCCCGCCGACGGCGTGGCGGATGCGGTGAAGAGTATTGCAGACGCGGCAACGCGTCCCGGCCGCATTCTCATTTGCGGCTCGCTCTATTTGGCGGGGCAGGTTTTGGCGGAGAACACCTAATTTTTGTGTGGGTGCTCGCAAACAAAAAACCCCGCCGATAGGGCGGAGTTTTGTTTGCCGTGAGGCTCAAATCAGACGGTTTCGTTGATCCAGGCTTCCAGCTTGTTGCCGGGCAAAGCGCCGACTTTCATAGATGCCGGCTGACCGTTTTTGAAAATGATCAGGGTCGGGATGCCGCGAACGCCATATTTAGACGGGGACATCGGGTTGTCGTCAATGTTGACTTTGGCGAAGGTCACTTTGCCCTCAAACTCACCTTCCAGAGATTCCAAGATCGGCGTGATTTGTTTGCAGGGGCCGCACCATTCTGCCCAAAAGTCGATCAGTACCGGAGTTGTGGACTGCAGAACTTCGGCTTCGAAGGTGGCGTCGGTAATCTCTTTCATGAATTCAATTCCTGAACAAGCGTGTTTTGTTAAAATCAGTTGCCCTAAATCTAAGTGCGCGTCGCCCAAGCGTCAAGCAAGCCCCGCACGTTCCGGCGAAAAAGCACCCTAAGCTGTTCAAATCAAGATGATAATAAGGTGCCGGGCAGCTCTAATATATGTGGTCCATCCGTCCACAACAGCAAGCATCTGATGCGTTTTTGCGGATAGATTCGCGCCAACAGCTGGTAATAGAGCCGCATTTGGTTCACGTATTGCTCCGACACGGCGCCAAGCTCCGTCGGGGCGGGGCGATTGGTTTTGTAATCCACCACCAAAACGTCCGTGTCCAACACCACCAAACGGTCCAAACGAGCAGAGACCACATCCGTGCCCAACACGCCCGAAACGCTGACTTCGGCCAAGCTGTCTGAACTGAACAAGGGGGCGAAGTCTGGATGGTCGAGCACACGGAAGGTTTCTGCAAAAATGTCGGCTTGGGCGTCGTCGTCCAACTCATGAACTGGGCGCGCCAGCCATTGGCGGGCGGCGTCGGGACGCTGTGCGGGATCTAAGTCGGGCAATGTCTCCAACAGTTTGTGCACCAAGATGCCGCGTTTAAAGCGTTCCGTGCGGTGGGTCTCAAACGGGCTCAGTGCAGGTGGGGCCTCGGGTTCGGGGCGCGACGGCATCAATGGTTTGGGCGGTTTGGATTCTGGCTGTGGCGGAACCAGCGCCCAGTCGGGCAAAGTCTCAAGATCAGCGACGCTCGGCTTGTCGGCTTTGGTCTCTATGTCTTGACGCTGGGCAGTTTCAAACCGCCACACGGGTTCGCCGTCAATGTCTGCGGCTTCGGTGCCGATAGAGGACAAGACCGTCAAGATCAAATCGTACCAACAGCCGTCCCGTCGCCCCTGTTTATCTTCAAACCCTGTGACATATAGCCGTTCTTTGGCACGCGTCATGGCGACGTAAAGCAAGCGGCGGTATTCGCGCGCCCGGTCTAAGCGCTCCACATCGATTTGGTCCTGGAACACTTGGCAGCGCGCGTCCTTGTGCGGAGCCCACATCAGACCTTGAGCGACGGATGCACCGCCGCCCAACCACTGTAGTTTGGAATCTTGACGGCCGTCCGGGGTCGAGCATGTGTCGGTCAAAAAGACGATTTCCGATTCCAAGCCCTTCGCCCCGTGCACCGTCATGACGCGCACCTTGTCGCCCAAGGTTTCCATGTCGCGCTTGATGATTTGTGGGCTCGCCATAATCCAATGCAAAAAGCCCTGCAAGGACGGGGTGTGGTTGCGTTCGAAATCCAGTGTGAGGCCTAAGAACTCGTCAATGGGGTCTTCGGCGTCTAGGCCCAAACGCGCGGTGAGTTTGTTGCGTCCGCCGTCGCGCAACAATTCGGAGAAAAACTCATAAGGCGGCATCAAGTCCGCCCGGCTAAGCAAAGTGCTTAAGACGGAAAAGGCGTGTTGGAATGCCGGGTTTTCGTCTTTGCGTGCGCGCAACGCCGACCAAAGGCTATTTGGGCGGCCGTGCGCCAAGGCAAACAAGTCATCGTCGTCAAAACCGACGAGCGGGCTTTTGAGCAATTCGGCCATGCTCAGATCGTCTTGTGGCAAGACGGCAAAGCGTCCGGCGGCGAGCAAATCCATCACCGCCATTTGCTCGGTTAAGACCATGCGGTCCGCACCCGCAACATCGATGTCGTTGACTTTGAGTTGGCGCACCATTTCTTCGGCAAAGTGCCCGCGTCGGCGCACCAAAATCAACACATCGCCCGCGCGGATGGGGCGGTTTTGTGAGGTGAGAATCTCTTGGTTATCGATCCAGGTGCGAATTTGCAGGGCGATTTGTTTGGCGAGGCGTTTTTCCGCGCGCTCTTCGTTGACGTAGTCCAGCGGAGCATCCCACGGATCGTCCGCAGGTGTGTCTTGCGGTTTATGGGTGGGCCAAATCTCGACCAATCCTGCTTCTTGATCGCGGCTGGTTTGGTGTGCGACGCTTAAGCCTTGGAAGCTGAGGCCGTCTTGCGCTTCGGGCTGCGCAAACACATCGTCCACCACGCGCAGCACCGCGGATGTGGTGCGGAACGATTGGGTCAGTGGCATGGACACGAACTGCCCGCCCGCCGCCGTCACGCGGGCTTGGAAGTGGTCTTGCATGCGGTCGAACTCAAACGGGTCGGCCCCTTGGAAAGAATAGATGGATTGCTTTTCGTCGCCCACGGCGAAGATGGTGCGCGATTGGGGTTGTTCACCGTCGTCGAGCTTTTGTTCCATGCCAACGCCTGCAAAAAATTCTTCGGCGATGCGTTTGACGATGTCCCACTGGGCCGGGCTGGTGTCTTGGCTTTCGTCGACCAAGATGTGGCGGATGCCTTGATCCAATTTGAAATGCACCCAACTTACGCCTGAATCCGTTGCCAGCAGGAGGCGTGCGATGTCGATGAGATCGTCATAATCCAAGTCTGCGCGCACGCGTTTGATGCGCGCATATGCGTCCAACATGGCGCGCCCGACAGTGAGCAAGTGTTTGGTGGCGTCCGCCGTGGCGCGGGCTTTGAGGATGTCGAGGATGTTCACCACGCGCGCTTGTTCTGCGGCCAAAGCGGGCGCGGCGGCTTCGGCGCCTTTGGTGGTGAGCTTTTTGCGCGGCTCACCCGTCGTGGTGACAAACAGGGGGGCGTAGTCGGATTGGAAAAAAGCCGCACGGTTGTCGCGGATCAAATACGCGCGCAGGTTTGCGGCGAGCTGTTGCGATGTCTTCGCCCCTTGGTCCAAGGCATCCGCCGCCGCGCGCAAAGTCTCCTCATCAAGGCCTTCATCCGCGCGCGCCAATATGGCGTCGACGCTGGTGTCGTGCGGACCTAGGCCGACCAAGGCGGTGAGCGCGGCTTCGACCCCGCCCAGTTTGTCAAAGTGGGTAAGGACTTGGCCCAGCTTCACCCGGTTCGACGCCAAGTCCTGCATCAAGGTGGTGAAGTCGTCTTCATTGACCAGCTCCGCCATGGCGTTGATGGCGTGCGAAAGGTCTGATTGCGGTTCTTTCAATGTTGCGCGCAACATGTGTTCGCGCGCTTGGGTGAGCAGTTCCGCCGTGGTGCGTTCATCAATGACGGAAAAATGCGGTGCGACGCCCGCTTCAATGGGGAAGCGCCCGATGAGACTTTCACAAAACGCGTGGATGGTGCGAATTTTCATGCCGCCCGGCACGTCCAGAACCTGTGCGAACAGGCGGCGCGCGGTGTTGAGCATATCTTCGTCGGGATCGGACTGGGTCAGCGCCTTCAAATCGTCGATGAGTGCTTGGTCGTCCATCACCGCCCACTGGCCCAGTTGCGCGTTGATGCGCTCTGCCATTTCCGCCGCGCCCGTTTTGGTAAACGTGAGGCAGAGAATTTTTTCCGGCCGCGCCCCCGTTAGCAGCAACCGTGCGATGCGGTCCACCAAAACGCGTGTTTTACCTGTCCCCGCATTGGCAGAAACCCAGACGGAGCGGTCGGGCCTAGCGGCGGCGAACTGGCCCAAGGTGCGTTGCATGGTTTTGTGGTTTTGGGGCATTAAGCATCTCCCCCGCTGCTGGACCATTCTTTAACACGGGCCAAGTGATCAAAGTCGCCAAAGCGGCTTTCGAACATGGGGCGCGGGCGCGACAGGAACGGGGTTTTTTCGTCCAAGTACTTGTGCAGCATTTGGATCAGGCTTTCGTAAGCTTCATGCGCTTGGGCGTCGGCGTCCACTTTAATGGGTTTTTCTTCACCCGCCACGCGCCCGCCCGAAAGCCGCACGTAGGTGAGTTGCGAAATGCTGCCGGCGTGGTTTAAGTCTTTAAACCCACCGCAGATGGCCATGGCGGCTTCCAACGGCAGTTGGGGGGTGAGCCCCGCTTCGACTTGTTTGGTGGTGGGCGGCTGCCCGGTTTTGTAATCCATCACCACCAAGCCGCCGGAAAGATCGCGATCAAAGCGGTCAGCTTTGGCGATCAGGGTAAACTCACGGTTGAGCTCAGCGAGCTTCAGCTCCCCGCGTTGCTCAACCAATATGGGTTTGTAGCCCGCTTGGCGGCGTTTGGTTTCAAAGTCGGCAAACCAATGGGCTATGCGTTTGAAACGCGGCCACCAAAAGGCACGCACGCTGGGGCTTGCGACCATTTCGTCGAATACGTTTTCGCCCATCTCAATCAAGGCTTGGGCGGGATCGTCGGGCAGCTCGTCCATGTGGGCGCGGATGAAGCGGTCCAGGATTTCGTGAATGACAATGCCGCGATCCGCCGCACCGGGGTCGGCTTCAATGTCGTCCAACACATCCAAGTCTAGCACCTTGCGCGCGTAAATGGCGTAGGGGTCCCGGATCCAGGTTTCCACTTGGGTGACGGAAATTTTGTTGGGCCGGGCGTCCACGGGCGGCGTTGGGCGCGGGCCTTTGACGGGCTGGGCTGGGCCTTTGGGTTGGGTGAGTTGAGACGTCCAGTGCACCCATTTGTCACCGCGCGCCATGGCGTGGTCTGCACCCAATAAAGTGTCGAGCCGCACCAGCCAGCGGGACGGGACTTGTGGACTGCCACCGCTGCGCGCGGAACGGGTGAGATATACTTCGCCTGCATGCAGCGCTTGGACAAAGTCGTGCGCGCTGAGACCGATGCGGCGTTCCGGCAAGGGCAGGCCGAAGTCTTGCATCATCGGGCGGCTCATCCACGGGCTGGCTTCGGCGTTGGGCGGCCAGCTGCCTTCATTGAGCCCGCCCAACACCACCACGTCGGCGGTTTGCAGCCGGGCCTCCAACGGTCCCCAGATGGACAGGCGTGGGTGCATGGCGTAACGCGGGCGCACCGGGCGGCCCAACATCATGGCTTGCAGCAAGGCCGGGTATTGATCCGCACGAATGTCGCCAAAGGTTGCCAGCGCATCGTGGGCTTCGGCGATGAAGGCGGCTAAGGCCTCTCCGTCTTCGCCCGCCCACAGACGCCGTTCATCAGTGTCGAAGTTCACTTCGGCCAGGCGTGCGGCGGTTTGGGTGTGGAGCTCCAGTAACGCGGCGGGGGCGGCGGGGGCAATAGTGTCGCTTTGCAAAGCATCTGTCAGCGCGCCTGCGGTTTCGCTGAGCACTTGGATGGCTTTGCGCGGAAGGTTCTGGTCAAGCCCGTGTCGCTGGAAACGTTTACCTTGCTGTTCGTCGTGCAAAAACACGCGCAGCAAATCTTCCAAACCTTGCAGGCCCGGGGCGGGGCGGGGCCCGCGCAGAAGGGCGAGTTCCAACGCGCGCACGGCGGCACGCAATTGTGACGGCATCATCCCCGCTGCCGCCAAAGGGTGCTTTAGGCACGCCAAGACGTGAACAGGTTGAAGCTGGCTCGCCGCCATTTCGCTCACCAGATTGAAAAACGCACCGGGTGGCGTTTGGTCCAAGGGTGTACCGGCGGAATCGTCCACCTCAACCCCCCAGCGTCCCAGCTCTACCGCCACGCGCCGCGCGAGGGAGCGGTCCGGGGTAATCAACGCACAGGTCTTTTCCGCCGTCTCCAACGTTTGACGCATGATCAACGCAATGGCCCCGGCTTCTTCGTGCGGGCCGGGGGCGTCGATGCGCTCGACGCCGTCGAGGGCGTTGGCATCAATATCCGTGCCGCCCTGCCACAAATGCGTGGCTTCAGCGGGGGCCAATGCTTGGGACAAAAGCTGCGTGCGTGACGATGCCTCAGTGTCCTGTCCCCACAATTTTACATCTTGGCGGGGCAGCCCCAGTTTCCCCAACAGCTGGCTCATACCATACTGCGGGTGGGTGGGGTCAAGTGCGTCCCATATGTCATCCGAGGCCCCTTGGTCCAAACCGGGCAACACCAAAAAACCTTGGGGCAAGTGCGCGACGGTTTTGAGCAGCTCTGCGGATGCGGGGATTGTACCGGTTGAGCCCGCCGCAATCACCGGACCGAGTGGTGGGGTATCGGCCCAGGATTTAGCGCGCGCACGGATCAACTTGTCGCGGCGTTCTGCACTGTCCATCAGGCCGTAATCCGCCAAGACCTGCGGCCATGCGGTGCCGAGAATTTCCAAAAAATTCAACGTCTGTTGCCAGTGCTCAGCCAAGTCGCGATGCACCAGATCGGGTAGGCGGGAAAGATCTAAGCCTTCGGTGTGCACTTGGTCGATGAGTTTGGCCAGCTCGCCCGCCAAACGCACGGCTTGTTCGGGCGTGGTGTCTTTATCCTTGGCCATGACCAGCTGCGCCAGCTGCACCACACGCGCGGTGGCGTTCATGGTGGGCGGCAGCTCAAGGGCGTCGTGCACACCTGTGCCTTCCAACACCATGTCGTCTTCGTCCACATCGCCCAACGGCGTCATTTGCGGCAGCAACATCGGTTGGCCGTCGGTGCGGCGTAAGAAGGCTTCGCGCAAACTGCGGCACGCACGCCGCGTCGGCAGAAGCACGCGCACTTGGGCAAGGTTTTGCGGATCGTCACCCCAGCGTTCTAATACGCCGTCGGCCAAAGCGGTGACGAAGGACAGGTGTGGCGCGATGGTGTAGACGTTCGGCCCCCCCATACGCTTAAGCCTCCAGCCCATGTTCAATCAGCCACGCTTCGGTCTCAATGCGGGCTTGGGGTGTGCCGACGTGGAACCATTCACCGTCGTGCACAAGACCGTACAGACGACCCTTGGCCAGGGCTTCGTTGTACAGCAGATTAAGCGAATAAATGCCGCCCGGCGCATGTGCAAACAAACGCGGGTGCAACAGCTGCACACCTGTAAAGACAAAGGCAGGAGTGTGCGGCGGGGCGTCTTTTTTGCGGGTGAGACCGCCGTTTGCGTCTAAGACAAAATCGCCGTCCCCGTCATAGCCCAAGGCGCGGGCCGGGTCGTGCAGCAACAACAAACCATCCATGGCTCCATCATTCCAAGCCGTGGCGAGGCGGGTCAGTGCATTGGTGTCCCCATCCAACCAAAGGCCGTCGGAGTTGCCGACAAAAAACGGCTGATCGCCTAAGTGCGGAAGAGCTTGTTCAATACCACCACCCGTTTCCAATAACGGGTCTTCATAACTGAGCGTGATGGCAGGCGTGGTGCAGTCTTTCAGATGGTCTTTAATTTGATCGGCGAAGTAGTGGGTGTTGACCACGGCTTTGGTGACGCCTGCGTCTTGAACGCGGGCCAAGGCCCAGTCCAAAAGCGTGCGGCCGGCAACTTCGACCATCGGTTTGGGTCGGGTGTCGGTCAGCGGGCGCATGCGCGTGCCAAGGCCTGCGGCCAAAATCATCGCGTGATCAAAACTCATGAAAGGTTTTCCGGCGGGGCTGTGCGTTTGGCATTGGGGATGTGGGTGTCCATCCAGTCTTTCATATCGGCCAAAGCCGGATGGGTGAGGGCGTGTTCCAACAACCGCCACACGCGGCCAATGTGTTTGAGATACACCGGCTTGGCGTCTCGGCGATGCAGGCGGGTGAAGATGCCGATCACCTTGGCGTGGCGCTGGGCGGCCAAGATGGCATACGCGGTTTCAAAATCGGTCCAGGCCACATCGTCCAAGTCCAGCGCATCGCGATACGCCTCTTTCATGGCCGCCTGCAAACCCGGGTCTACATCGCGCCGCGCGTCTTCCAATAAGCTCATGAAATCGTAGGCCGGGTGTCCAGCCAGGGCGTCTTGGAAATCCAACAATCCACAGGCTGAAATATGATCGCGCCCGTCTAAGCGCATCAAGTTGTCCACGTGATAGTCGCGCAAAACCAATGTACGCGGGCCTTCGTGCACGAAGGCAAACAGATCCAACCACATGCGTTCATAGGCCGCGCGCGCTTCGGTTGAAACCCGGAGGTCCTGGGCGGGCATGAACCAGTCGAGCAGCAAAGCCGCTTCGTTACAAAGGGTCGGGTCGTCGTAGGGCGACAGCCATTTGGGGGCAGTCTCGCGGGGATCTATAGCATGCAATGCAATTAACAGATCCGTGCCCAGCCGATAAAGTGCGTGTTCATCTTCCCCGGATTTGAGCAAGTTGGTGAAGGTGGTGTCGCCAAAGTCTTCCAGCAGCAAAAAGCCGTTGTCTTCGTCTTCGGCCAAAATCATAGGCGCGCTGAAGCCGAGCCTGCTGAGGTGTTTGGCGATTTTGACAAACGGACGCACGTCTTCGTGGGCGGGCGGTGCGTCCATAGCCATGGCGGTCCGCCCGTCTTGGGTGAGGCGAATGTAATGGCGAAACGATGCATCGCCGCCCAGCGGGCTGTGTTCGGCGTGATCCCAGCCGGCGTGGTTCAAAAAGTCGGTGAGCAAGTCCGCACGGTTGAAATCACCCATGTCCGCAAGACCTCAAACGTTCCGACCATTCGAGATTGTGCGGCGTGAGTTCCGCTTGGCGGTGGTTTTTGCCCTTGGTCACCGTCAAACGGATGTCGAGGCGTTCGCGCGGAATGTAGGTGCCCATATGTTCCGGCCATTCGATCAGCGAAATGCCGTCCACCAGGGCGTCTTCCAAGCCCAATTCAAAAACTTCTTCGGGGTGTTCAAGACGATACATGTCAAAGTGCCAAATTTCGCCACTGTCGCCTGCGTAGGTTTGCACCAAGGTGAACGTGGGGCTGGGCACGTCTTCGTCCGGGTCGGTGAGCGCGCGGATAAAGTCCCTTGCAAAGGTGGTTTTCCCAGCACCCAAATCCCCCGACAGGGCAAAAACATCGCCCGGTTTGGCGATGCGCGCCAGGCAAAGTGCCAGCTCCCGCGTGGCTTTCAGCCCGGCGAGCTCGATGGTGATGGTTTCCTGCTGGGTGTTCTCTGTCACTGTATTCATAAACAACCTGTGATTCGTACACTCTATGATACGCCTTTTGTGACGAAAGGGGTACCGTTTGTACGCCGAAGACAGCCAAACGGGGGCTTGGTTTATCGCTCACAACTGCTATAAAACGGTAATTATATAAAACAGTTGTGGGCTCTGCCCAACGTACATACCCCTGTATGCACAAAATCGGAGAAGACATGCCCAGCGATACCTCTCACACCACCGACGTCGCGATCATCGGTGCAGGCCCGGTCGGTCTGTTCGCCGCGTTTGAATGCGGCATGTTAAAGCTGAGCTGTCACATCGTTGACGCCCTGGACGAAGCCGGGGGGCAGTTGTCTGCGCTGTATCCGGAAAAACCGATTTACGACATTCCCGGTCACCCCTCGATCCAGGCGGGCGAGCTGGTGAACCTGTTGGAAGCGCAAGCGGCACCCTTTAGCCCGACGTATCATCTGGGCCAGCAGGTTGTGGGCTTGGATGAGTTGGACGGCGGGCGCTGGTTGCTCACCACGTCCAAAGGTACGCAAGTGGACGCAGGCGCGGTGATCATCGCCGCAGGCGTCGGCGCGTTCGGCCCCAACCGTCCGCCCTTGGACGGCATTCAGGACTTCGAAGGCTACGGTCCGGGCCGGGGTGTGAACTATCTGGTCAAGCGCCGCGAAGACTTCCGCGACAAAAACGTGGTCATTGCAGGCGGCGGCGATAGCGCGGTGGACTGGACCGTGTCGCTGGCCGAGGTCGCCAAAAGCGTGAAAATCATTCACCGCCGTCCGAAATTCCGTGCGGCGCCGGAAACCGTCGAAAAGATGAAAAACTTAGCCGAAACCGCCAATGTGGAATTGGTGGTGCCGTACCAGCTGGCCGGGTTGGAAGGCGACGAGAACGATTTGTCCGCCGTCATCGTTGCGGATTTGGACGGGAATGCGCGCACGCTCGAAGCCGATGTGTTGTTGCCGTTCTTTGGCTTGAGCCAAAACATCGGCCCCATTGCGGACTGGAATTTGGGCATCGAACACAACCACATCACCGTTGAGTCTGCGACCATGAACGCCGGGCGCCCGGGCATTTTTGGCGCGGGTGATATCATCACCTATCCGGGCAAGCTGAAGCTGATTTTGATGGGCTTTTCCGAAGCTGCCCTGGCGGCGCACAGCGCGCGCGATCATGTGCATCCAGACGAAGCCTATCATTTCGAACATTCGACGACTTCCGGCGTGCCGGGCAGCGCGGATTAAGGCGAAAAGCGGGTCATGAGAAAACGGGTTGCAGGTCTAATGTTGGGTGGGGCGCTTTTGGCGTCAACCGCTCCTCATGCCCAACAAACCCTGCCGAGCGCGCCCCAGGACATGGCGAAGTTGAACGCGGAAATCCGCGCCGCCGTTGAAACCTGCATCGAATGCCATGGCCCGGGCGGTGTCAGCTCGACCCCGACGCGGCCGACCATTGCCGGTCAAAAGGCCGTTTACATTCAAAGCCAGCTGGAAGCATTTAAGTCGTCGGCGAACGGCTCTGTGATCGTCAATGAAAACTTAGAAGACCCGCTGCTGCGCTCCGATCCGGTGATGGAGCACATGGCCCAAGGCTTACCCGACTATTTGATTGAACCGCTGTCTGTCGCCATGTCCGCTATGGCGTGTGACGGGGGTGATGCGAAACCCAAATCCAAATTCAAACCGCGCCGTCCATTTGCGGCGGATGCGTGTGTGTCGTGCCATGGTGTGGACGGCATCGGGGTGTGGGATGGCGTGCCCAATCTTGCGGGTCAACAGCGCGCCTATCTGCGCCGTCAGTTGTTGCTGATCCGCGAAACTGCTTGGGGGGCTGAGCCGCGCGAAGGTGAATCGTGGCGCTCTCACCCGATTATGGAAGCAAAAACCGCCCGCATGCGCATCGCCGATATTGATGCGATCGCTCGGTATTATTCCAAGCTGGATTGTCGGGGCGCTGTCGCCTCAACACCCGAAGAAAACAATTAAGGCTGATCGACAAAGCCTGAGAACAGGTCCGGTTGACGGAAACTGTCATCATCGGGTTGTGCGGGCAGGCGGCACGCGACTTGGGTGCCGTGACCGGGACGGTTGGTGAGCTCCACTTCACCGTTGTGCAGTTCGATAAAGCGCGCAATCAAGGCCAAGCCCGGCGGGACTTCGTTTTCTTTGAGGCCCGTGCCGCCATCGGTGACGGCAAAGACGACCGAGCCGTCTTGACGCCGGGCACTCATCAAAATCGCACCGCCTCCAGGCGTGTTTGTGACGGCGGCGGACAGGAGATTAAAGAGAACCTGTTTCAAGCGGGTTCCATCCGCCACCACCCAGCCGATGTCCGACGGGCAATCAAACTCGATGTCCACGTCTTTGCGCCGGGCCCGTTCACGCACCAAGTTGATGGCGTTCATCATCAATTCGTTCACGTCGACGGTGTCTAAGTTCAGCGTCATCAGGCCCGCTTCAACCGACGCCAGATCGAGCATATTGTCGATGATGCCGATCAATTCTTCGGAGCTGTCCAAGATGGCGCGGGCAAATTCGGGTGTGCGTTGTTGAACCTCTGCGCCTTGTTCAGAACTCAAGACCGTGGCGGTGTTTACAATGGCGTCCAAGGGCGTGCGGATTTCGTGGCTGACACCGGCCATGAATTCGGACTTCAAGACGTTGGCTTCGGCCATGGCATGGGCGCGGGCCAGAAGCGCGTTTTCGACCCGCGCACTGTCGCTGACGTCCAAATAGCTCAACAAGACGGCACCGTCGGGCAGGGGCACTTTGGCGTATTCCAACACGCCGCCGTCTGTCAGGCGCACGCGGCCGCGGTCGGAATCGCGGCTCATCAATTTGGCGGCCAAGTGGATGGTGTCAAACTCACCGTCGCCTTCATCGCGCTGGATTTGTTTGGTGATATGTTTGACGAACGCACTCATGCGCAACGGTTGGTCCGGTTTACCTGGAAGCTTCCAAATGCGCGCAAACGACGGGTTCATCAGCTTCACCTGACCGTCCACGCCAAACACGGCGACACCTTCGTACAAGTTGTCCAGGGTTTCGCGCTGAACGGCGCTGAGGGTTTTGTAGCTGCGTTCCAAATCCAGATGATCGGTCACGTCTTCGTAAGCGAACACGATGCCGCCTAAGGGATGTGGGCTGGCCACAGACCTGAGCGTCGCGCCGTCCGGGAGATGCAGCATGGCCTCAATCGGCGCGTCGAGCTTACCAAACAGGCCGGTCTGTTCGGACTTAAAAATTTTGAAGTCGGCAACTTCGGGCAGGCGGCGGTGTTCGCGCAGGCGTTCCAACACATCACCGTAAGAGGGCTCGTCTGCTAGCCACGACCGGCTCAACCCCCAAAGTTCAGCAAAAGCTTTGTTGAAGAACGTGAGCTTGCGGTCCGGGCCATAAATAGCGATGGCGGTGGCCAAGTTTTCCAGCACTTGGTTTTGCGCCTGGATGTGTCGGCCCAAGGTGCCTTCGGTTTCTTCCGCGCTGGTGCGGTCCAGTGCCATGCCGAGCGTACCGCCGCCGGGAAGCGGGGCTTCGGTGATATCCAATAGGTGCGGCTGACCGTCTTCGTCGGTGAGCAAGTGGCGCTCCGTCACGGGCTTATTCCCGCTGGTTTGGCCGCGTTCGGCCAAGCCCAGGGACGCATCCGCAGCGCCCAGAACGCGCGCAGCGTTGTTGACGGCTTGAACGCCCAGTTTGCCGCCCCGCAGCCATGCGGGCAGGGGCATGGCTTCGATGATTTCGCGCGCGGATATGCGCGCACCTTCCGCAGGCGGGGCCAGGTCGGAGACATCGCGCATCCACAAAACATCGGCAAGCGCGGTATCGGTTTCGCCGCCGGTCAGCTCGCCGGTACCTGCACGCACCCCCACGACCAGCAAGCGGCGCGAACCGTCTTCGGTGGTGACGACACATTCGAACGGTTCGCCTTCTTTGCGCAGTTTGTGCGCAGCCCCCATGAGCACCTTGGCGTCAGCGCCTTGGAAACATTCCATCACGGAACGGAAGCTAGAATGCACGCCGTCGCGCAGCCCCAACAAAACGGCCAAGCGGCGCGAGCACGCTTCGGTGTTGTTGGCGGCGACCCACAAGAACAAACCGTCCGGCGCGGTGGCGAGAATTTCGTGGCTGATTTCAGCGTCGGACACCATGCGCTTGTGCGCGCGTTGCAGATCCAAAAGGTGTTGACGTTGGCGCAGGGCATAGGAGATCAGGCCCACGCACACCAAGGCCATCAGCACCGCAATGATGGGTGCTATATCGTTCAGATTTTCCAGAAAACCGGAACCGTTCATGGTGAAGCCGAAAACCCCTTTGGACCGTGCATCACGAAGGGGGCACGCGGCCCCAGCGAATCGCGCTAACCGATGTTAGGCCTCAGGCGTCTTCGGGGCAACAAAAACGGCGCTGACTAAATAAGCCAGCGCCGTTTTATTTAAATGGTATGTCCCGAACTCAGCTTAGCTGAGAGAGGCAAGGCCAAGTGGCCGCCGGGCGAATGCCCGTGAGCCAAGCGGGATGAAATCCCGCGTCCGGCGTTTGAGGGGCATTTTTTAGTAACGATACGTGTCCGGCTTGAACGGGCCTTCAACGGTGACACCGATGTAGTCTGCTTGCTCTTGAGACAGTTTGGTCAGCGTTGCGCCCAGTTTGTCCAGGTGCAGCATGGCGACTTTTTCGTCCAGGTGCTTGGGCAAAACGTAAACTTCGTTTTTGTATTTGCCGTCCGCGTTGTTTTTGAACAGTTCGATCTGCGCCAACACTTGGTTGGTGAAGGACGCGGACATCACAAAGCTGGGGTGGCCGGTGGCGCAGCCCAAGTTCACCAAGCGGCCTTCGGCCAGCATGATGATGCGGTTGCCGTCCGGGAATTCAATTTCGTCAACTTGCGGCTTGATGTTGGTCCACTTCATGTTTTTCAGACCCGCGATTTGGATCTCGTTGTCGAAGTGACCGATGTTGCAAACGATGGCGCGATCTTTCATGCCACGCATTTGATCAACAGTGAGGATGTCTTTGTTGCCGGTGGTGGTGACGTAGATGTCACCTTCGGGCAGGGCTTGTTCCACGGTGACGACTTCGAACCCTTCCATGCACGCTTGCAGCGCGCAGATGGGATCGACTTCGGTAACCAGAACGCGGCAACCGGAAGAGCGCAGAGATTCAGCAGAACCTTTGCCCACATCGCCATAACCGCACACAACGGCGACTTTACCAGCCATCATCACGTCGGTGGCGCGGCGGATGCTATCCACCAGGCTTTCGCGACAGCCGTATTTGTTGTCGAATTTGGACTTGGTGACACTGTCGTTCACGTTGATGGCCGGGAACAACAAGGTACCTTTTTGCGCCATTTCATAAAGACGGTGCACACCCGTGGTGGTTTCTTCGGTCACACCTAAGATGTCGGCAGCGGCTTTGGTGTACCACTGCGGGTCTTCACCAATGTGCTTTTTGATGGCGGCAAAAAGAATTTCTTCTTCTTCGGAGCCGGGATTGTCCAGAACGGAGAGATCTTTTTCAGCATCTTGGCCCAAGTGCAGCAACAAGGTCGCGTCGCCGCCGTCGTCCAAAATCATGTTCGGCGCACCACCGTCACCCCAGGTGAACAGGCGGTGGGTGAAGTCCCAGTACTCTTCCAGGGTTTCGCCTTTGTGGGCAAACACCGGGGTGCCGTTGTCGGCGATGGCCGCTGCAGCGTGGTCTTGGGTCGAAAAGATGTTGCAAGACACCCAGCGCACTTCCGCGCCCAGGGCTTCCAAGGTTTCGATCAACACAGCCGTTTGAATGGTCATGTGCAAAGAACCGGCGATGCGCGCACCTTTCAAAGGTTGCTGGTCTTTCAGCTCTTCGCGAATGGCCATCAAACCCGGCATTTCGGTGTTGGACAGGTCAATGTCTTTGTGGCCCCATTCGGCGAGGCTGATATCGGCTACTGAATAGTCTTGGGCGTCGCTCATGGACGGTGCTCCTGCTGCTGGGAAACCCGCGCGTTTTCACAGGGATTCCGGGAAAAATCTTGGATGGGGGTTTAGCAGTCTCAAGGCGCGAGAGCAAGCGCAGAAATGTCTTCATTTCTTGGGCACAATTGCCGCCTTTCCCCCAAAAGTTTGGGAAAAAGGCGAAGCAATCGCGATTTTAAGAATAATCAGGTGTGTCGCTTAGTCAGCGCGGTCCATCTTCGGAGCAGGAACAGACGTATCGACGGCGTTCAGCGCCATTTTGTTGAACCCGGCAAATGCGCTGGAATCCGTCATCAGCGTGCTGGCGAAAATCGCGCCGCCGACGGTCAGGGCGATGACGCCATATTCAACAACACTGGCGGATTTTTTATTCTGACGTTTCATGGATGGTTCTCCTCATTGACCCGTTAATTTAGATGAATTGTAAAAATACCCTAATAAGTAGTGCAAGAGAAGCTTGTTGTTCTATGGCGTACACACTTTTTGCATGTGTTCACGTGCAAGCTGGATGGATTTGCGCGAAAAGGTCCTGGGGCCGTCAGGTTTATTTGGTCAGTGCTTTGCGTTCGGCGCGCAAGTTGTCTTTGGTTTGTTGCACACCTTGACGGACGCGTTTGGCAGCTTCGGCGTCTTGGCGGGCTTTGAGGCGGGGGCTCACCCACATTTCTTTGTCTTCGGCGCCGGTTTGTTTGTTGATTCGCGCGATTTTGACCGCGTCGAAGTCAGGTTTTTTGTCCAAATCTTCGGCGTAAATCAATGCAGCGCCAAACATGCCGCCCTCAAACTTGCGGTTCGGCATCCATTTGCCGTCCTTCAATCCCATCACACCGAGAAAAAAATCGTCGTTGGTCATGTTTTTGATGCTGCTCTCTAGGTTTCAGCGTAGGCCAAGATCGAAATTGTGCCAAACCCTGCGCGAATGACAAGGGTAATATGGTATGTATTGGTCACATATTTTGAATTCAAGGCTGTGCTGGGTAAGCACTCAATTTAGCGAAAGGTGTCGGTAGTTCTCGTAACGCGGACGCAGAGAGGCTAGAATGGTTTAACGGAGTTTCTAAAATTCCTGATTTTAAAGTAACATTGCGAATGTAAGTATGCACTGAGCATTTGCAAAATGCTTGTGAAGGTCCTATCGGGTTTGTGTTGACACCGTGTGCTCGAGAAATGCTTTCCGCGATAAATGGGCATGGACCCGAACGCCGTTCGGGCGGGCCCAGAAAGGAAAGAGCGTTGGCGAAGCCAATCCCGCCGTCAAAAAAAAGCACTGGGCTGAGAAACGTGATCGTGATCCGTCTTTATGCGGCCAACATGCGCGCGCAAGACCAAGACATGATCCGGCGCTGGAACCTCATTGCAAAAGAGTGCAGTCTCAATCTGGATGTCGGCTTTGTGAACCTGATTGAAAACCCCGAATTGACCGACAGGTTGGATATCGTTTCGACGCCGACGACGATTGTTTCGCTGCCTGGGAAGCCACTGTTTCGTTTCTTAGGGTATAGCGACAATGTGGATGAATTGCTGTTTTCGTTTGGCGTCAAAAATCGTGCCCGCAGTACGGCTGCCAGCGCCTCGGAAATGTCAACGTTTGCCACGCAGATGGGGGCCGAGGCCAATCAAATGTCCATCGAGGCGCAAAAAATGATCGAAAAAAGCCGCGAACAGCTTGCGAAAGTTAAAAACCGTAAATTCTAAGACGGTATTTCGTCCAACGGCATGGTCATCCGCAGTTCGATTGAACACATTGAGACGGGGAAGTCGTTAGTGGGCTGGTTTTGCTCATCGCGAATCTCGGCGGAAGATAGGCTAAACTATTCGTAGGACATTTTAAGGTATCCGCACAATTTCAAAGCCAGAGGGACAGGGACATGGCTAAGGCCGCAAAAAAATCGAAAAAAGCATCAACCCCAATAGAACTCGCGAAATCACCCACGGGCATCCAAGGTTTGGATCAGATCACCAATGGCGGTTTCCCCACCGGGCGTTCGACGCTGGTGTGTGGCGGCGCGGGGTCGGGCAAAACGCTGCTGGGGATGGAGTTTTTGGTCAAAGGCGCCATGGAGTTCGATGAGCCCGGTGTTTTTGTGGCGTTCGAAGAAACCGAAGACGAGCTGTCCAAAAACGTCTCGTCTTTGGGGTACGACCTGCCGAAGCTCGTCAAACAAAAGAAGTTATTGGTTGATCACATCTATATCGATCACACGGATGTGGGTGCAGGCGACTATACCTTGGACGGCCTGTTCATTCGTCTAGGCGCAGCCATTGACGAAATCGGGGCCAAGCGGGTGGTCTTGGATACCGTCGAAACCCTGTTTGCCGCGCTGCCCAACCATGTGATTTTGCGCGCAGAGCTGCGCCGCTTGTTTGCCTGGATGAAGGACAAAGGTGTCACCGCTGTCATCACGGCCGAGCGTGGCGATGGCCTCATGACCCGCCACGGCTTGGAAGAATATGTTTCCGACTGTGTGATTTCTTTGGAACAGCGTGTGGAAAACCAAGTCTCCACCCGGCGCATGCGCATCGTCAAATACCGTGGCTCCGCCCACGGGTCTGACGAATATCCGTTTTTGCTGGACCAGCAGGGCTTCACCGTTGTGCCGACATCGGCCATTGGACTGCAATACGAAGCTTCGGACGAATTCATTTCGACCGGCATTCCCAGGCTGGACGAAATGTATGGCGGCAAGGGCTATTTTCGCGGCTCCACCATGTTGGTGACGGGCACGGCGGGCACGGGCAAAACCAGCTTGTCCGCACACTTTGTCAATGCCGCGTGCCGGCGGGGCGAAAAATGTCTGTACATCACATTCGAAGAATCTGCCGATCAGTTGATGCGCAATATGAGTTCCATCGGGCTGAACTTAAGACCATGGGCGAAAAAGAACCTGTTGCGCTTCGAAGCCGTGCGCCCGTCGGCGTTTGGCATCGAAATGCACTTGGCCCATATCCAAAAGCTTGTCGATGCGTATGAACCGCAGGTCGTGGTGTTGGACCCGATCTCCAGCTTTGACGTCATCGGTGACGCTTTGGCGGTGCAAAGCATGCTGATGCGTTTGGTGGATTTGTTCAAAGGGCGGCAAATCTCGACGATGTTTACCAGTCTCACATCTGGTGGCGATCCGGTGGAACAGACGGATGCGGGCATTTCATCTTTGATTGATAGCTGGCTGTTGTTGCGCAACCTGGAACAAGGCGGCGAACGCACACGCGCCCTTTATATCCTCAAAGCGCGTGGTATCGCCCACTCCAACCGGGTGCGGGAATTTATCCTCACCAACGACGGGGTCGATTTGGTCGACGTTTATGTCGGGCCGGACGGCATTCTCACAGGTGCTGCGCGTGCGGTTCAAGAAATGCTCGACCAAGACGCCATTGAGGCGCGCGATCGCGAACACGGCCGGGTTCAGGCGGTCTTGGAGCGTAAACGCAAAGCGATGGAGGCCAAAATCGCTGAGTTGGAAACTGAGTTCGAAGCGGAAAGGCGCGATTTGGAGCAGACCTTAACGGTGGGCTCCGATGCTTTGAAATCCATGTTGAACAACCGCTCCGTGGTGGCTCAACCGGCTCTTGAAAAAGGGCCGAAGAGGGCGCGCGCCAAATCCAAGGCGACAGGACGGCGTAAATGATAAAACATGTTGCACCCCTGAGCGAGCCGATGAAGTCGCCCGTGTCAGAATGGGAGCTGCGTCTTTATGTGATTGGGCAAACGCCAAGCTCTCTGGATGCGATTTCGAATTTGCGCAAAATTTGTGAAGCCCACATCCCCGAGCGCTACAACATCGAAGTCGTGGACATCTTGGAAAACCCGATCTTGTCGCGCAACGACCAAATCTTGGCGGTACCGACACTGGTGCGCCGCTTGCCCGAACCGATGCGCAAAATCATCGGGGATTTGTCGAATACCGAAAAAGTTTTGTTGGGGTTGCAGCTGCTCCCCGACGCTGACGCGTAATCGTTTTTGCGTTTACGCAAAGTCCAGCCCATTGTGGGTGGACTTGATCAAGGAAAAATGAAGTGCCAAAGCGCTCCCCCGGACAAGTGAAAGACACGCCAACAAGAGACGTGGTGATGATCCGTCTCTATGGTTTGAATAGGAGTGTCCAGGATGATGAGCTTGCCGAGCGTTGGGGGCATTTGGCGAATATAAATGCGATCCATCTGGACTTTAGGTTTGTCGATTTGGCCGAACATCCTGATTTGGTGAGCAAGCTCAACATCGTTTGCACACCAACGGCGATCATGACGTTTCCCGATGGCGGGTTTTACCGCTGTTATGGGTATGGTGACAAAGTGGATGACCTTTTGCTCGCGTTTTGTATCAAACGCCGCGCTCAGGGTTCCGTCATCAGCGCACAAGACATGGTCGGGCATGCTTTCGAAATGGACTTCAAAGCCAAACAGATGTCCGACGAAGCGCGCAAAATGATCGATAAAAGCCGCAAGCGGCTCAATAAAATTAAAGAACTGAAGGGCGAAAGCGCACCCGTTACACCAAAGTATTAAAATCATCCAACAGCATGGGGATGCGCCCCGGGGGCATGGGGGGCTTACCCCCACAAACAAGCGCGCCCGTTACACCAAAGTATTAAAATCGTCCAACAGCATGGCGATCCTGCCGCTATCGGTCTGGCTCATGATGTGGGCGGCGCGGCTTTGGGCGGCGGCGAGGTCGATTTCGCGCACGCGTTGTTTCACCGGGCCCAAACCATGTGCGCTCATGGACAGTTCGCGAATCCCCAGTCCCAACAGCAACGCCGTAAAGCGCGGGTCGCTGGCCATTTCGCCGCAGACCGAGATGGGGATGCGGGCACGCAAGGCCGCTTCGGTGGTGAATTGGATCAAGCGCAAGACGCTGGGGTGCAGCGGGTTGTAGAGCCCGGCCACCTGTTCGTCGGTGCGGTCCACGGCCATGGTGTACATGGTCAGATCGTTGGAGCCGACGGCGAAAAAATCAGAGACCGACGCCAAGGCGTCCGCCGTGAGGGCTGCGGACGGCACTTCGATCATCACGCCCAATGGCGGCACGGGGTCGGCGATTTTGACCTTTTTGCGTTTCAGCTTGGTCACCAGCTTTTTCAAGATGTCGCGGGTTTTGCGCACCTCTTGCTGGGTCGAAACCATGGGCAGCAAGATGCGCACCGGGCCCAAGGCGCCTGCGCGCAAGATGGCGGTGAGCTGGTCTTCCAACAGCGCGCGTTTTTTCAAAGACAAACGAATGCCCCGCATGCCCAAAGCACTTTGCGCACTGTCGCCGATGTCTTGGGTGATGGACTGGGCCAGCTTTTCGCCGCCGATGTCCAGCGTGCGGATGGTTACGGGCCGCCCGTCCATGGCTTTAACGATGTCGGCCAAGATTTTATATTGCTCGTCTTGGGACGGAATTTCGTCGCGGTTCATGAACATGAACTCAGAGCGCAGCAAGCCGATGCTAGACGCCCCCGATGTCAGCACGCCCGGCATTTCGATGGGCAGCTCGACATTGCAGCCCAGCGAAATTTCCGTGCCGTCGCGGGTCACAGACGGTTGGCGGCGCAGGCGTGCCAAGCGGCCGAGTTTTTTGCGGTGTGCGGCCTGTTTGGCTTCGAATGCGGCCAAGGTTGTGGGCTTGGGGTGGATGACAACCCGGCCCTGGTTGCCGTCGATAATGACATGATCACCCGATTTCAACGCACCCAGCAAACCGGGTGCACCCAGCACGGCAGGCAGGCCCAGGGCGCGGGCCATAATCGCCGTGTGGCCTTGCGCACCCCCCAAAACCGTGGCGAAGCCCATGACTTTTTTCGGGTTGAGCTGTGCGGTGTCGGCGGGCGTCATATCTTCGGAAATGATAATCGAGCCCTTGGGCACGGTGTTGAGGGGCTTCACGTGGGACTTGGTCAGCACCCGGATTAAACGGTTGGCGACCTCGCGCACGTCGTCGATGCGCGCCGAAATATAAGCGTCGTCCAGCTCCGCAAAGCTTTGCGCGATGTCGTTGATTTCGGCCTGAATGGCGGCTTCGGCATTGATTTTGTCTTCGGTGATGCGGCGAAACGCGCCCCGGACCAAACGCGAATCATCCAGCATTTGATCGTAGGCTTCCAACAAAAAGCCCATTTCTTCAGCCGCTGACGGCGGCATCGAGGCCGCTTTGGTGCGCAGGCGCGCGATTTGGCGCTGGGCGGTTTTCAGCGCGACGTCTAAGCGCGCGATTTCTGCATCAACGTTTTTGGCCCCCTTCAGCGCATATTCGGGCACAGCAATAGAGCCGGATTCGCGCACATGCACGATACCGATGGCGATCCCGGACGAGACGCCCAGGCCGTCAATCACTTGCTCTTTGGGGGCAGGGTTCACTTAAAACGTCCCTCAGCACTCTTCGCCGAACTTGTTGGCGATCAGCTCAGCGATGGCATCCATGGCGCTGGCAGATTCCACACCCGAAATGGATACGGAAATAGAAGACCCAATGCCGGCGGCCAACATCATCAGTCCCATGATTGATCCGCCGGAAACGGACTGGCCGTCTTTGCTGACCGTAATGTCGGCGTCGAATTCGGCAGCCAGCTTAACGAATTTTGCTGCTGCGCGGGCATGCAAGCCCCGCTCGTTACAGATGTTGAGGCTGCGCTCTATGGGGGTGGTGTCGGTCATGGTCGTGTTCTTTTGGTCTATAGGTGATCAAGAGCCGTCTTGGCTCAACAAATCCGAAGCAATGTTGATGTATTTGCGCCCAGCGTCTTGGGCTTGGTCGGCGGCGCCTTTCAAGTCGTCCGTGTTGCGCACGCTGGCCAGCTTGATCAGCATGGGCAAGTTGACGCCGGCGATGACTTCGACGTTTGCTTTTTCAATGACGGAGATGGCCAAGTTCGACGGCGTGCCGCCGAACATGTCGGTAAGCAAGATGACACCGACGCCGCTGTCGACTTTGGAAATGCTGTCCAAGATCTGGGTGCGGCGTTCTTCCATATCGTCGTCGGGGCCGATGCAGATGGCGCCGACGGCCTCTTGCGGTCCCACCACATGTTCCATAGCGGCGACCAGTTCTTCAGCCAAACGGCCATGAGTCACGAGCACAATGCCAATCATGACGGTTGTTTGCCCTTATTTTCTGTGGATCCGGGAACAACGGGCATATCCCGATGTCCCAAGCGGACCCTGTTGTGTGTGTCGCCCAGCCATGCGGCCAATTTTTCAGCCATAAAGACAGAGCGGTGTTGTCCTCCGGTGCAGCCCACCGCAAGGGTGAGATACGATTTGCCGGCCTCTTCGAAGCGCTGAACCATGGGGCCCAACAACTGGGTGAGGTTGGCGAAAAAATCTTCGAACCCGGCGTCTTCTTGAACGTAGGCCTGAACCCGGGGGTCTTGCCCGGTCAAAGGTTTGAGTTCGGGATCATAATGGGGATTTCGCAAAAAGCGAACATCGAAGACCAAATCCGCATCGCGCGGCAGGCCCTTGCGAAACGAAAAAGACGTCACGAACACGGCCATGGCGGTGTCGGTCACGCCTTCGGCAAAGGTGTGGTTCAAAAAGCTTTTGACGTCATAGGGCGTGTCGCCGGTGGTGTCCAAGCGGATATCAACCACGTCCATGACCGGGCCCACCGTTTCGCGCTCTAAGCGGATGCCGTCCAAAACCGGCAGGTCGTGGGCCAAGGGGTGGCGGTGGCGGGTCTCGGTATAACGGCGCACCAGCTCTTCGTCACCGCAATCGACAAACAGAACTTGGATATCAATATCGTCGCGGGTGCGCAGGGCTTTGAGCTGCGCAATAAACGCATCAGCGGCAAAATCGCGGGTGCGTATATCCACGCCCACGGCGATGGGGCGGGTTTCGATGTCGGGATTTTCAAGCGGCGCGACAATGTTGGGCAGCAGGGAAAGGGGCACGTTGTCCAGGGCCTCGAAGCCCAAGTCTTCGAACGCTTTTAAAACCGTGGTTTTGCCCGCGCCCGACATCCCGGTCACGAGCACCATGCGGCGCAGTTTTTGGTCCGTTGCCATATCCATGGTTGGACAGATTAGCGATCATTTGGAATGAAACAAGTTTTCTTGTAAGGCTTTTAAAGCCCAGCGCACTTTTGCGGGCGCAGAAGCGTCCAAACCGTGCACGCAAAAGCGCGGAACCTCCACGCCTTGTAACATTTCCGTCTCAGAATCGGGCAAGCGGTCGATGTCGGACAAGGGCATTAAATCGAAGATCGCGCGAATGGCGGCGTCTTCGGCAAAGGGCATTTGCACAATGCCAATGCCACGCAGCTCCATCAGGCCTTGGATGGTGTCCGGCGCGCGCCCGACAAGATCGTCAGCGTCTTTGTAAACTTCGGTGTAGTCGTCCGAAACCAAGCCCGCCCCGTCTTCGATGAGACGCAGCGCCAGATCAGACTTGCCACTGCCGGGGGCTCCGCGCAGCAACACGCCTTGGCCTTTGATGACCACACACGTGGCATGAATTCGTTCCATAACAAAAGCTTGAGCCGATAAACCGAAGGTGTCAATTGGGTTTGGGATACGCGACCTCGCGACCTCGTTTGTCATTGCGAGCGGAGCGAAGCCATCCAGCATGTCTCAGCACGCACCAGCCTGGATTGCTTCGGCGTTTCACGCCACGCAATGACGACCGGTGAATCTGTGCTTTATACACCCTTTTAGGGTCGTCATTCCCGCGAAAGCGGGAATCCAGGGCCTCACGAAGATTGTGTCTGATTACCCATGGACCCCGGATCAAGTCCGGGGTGACGGTTAGGGTTCGGCGCTCTGCTTCTCGCATTGACAGCTGAGGGTGCTAGACGCTTGGCAAGCAGACCGTGAAGCAGGCACCCGTAACCGCGTCCGAGCCATCTTTAGCGTTCGCTGCCGAAATGGTGCCGCCGTGGGCTTCGAGGATTTGTTTGGAAATCGCTAGCCCCAAGCCTGAATGCTGGCCGAAGTCTTCGCTTTCGGGGCGTTCGGTGTAAAAGCGGCTGAAGATGTCGGCTTCCTTGCCGGGCGGGATGCCGGGGCCTTGGTCGGTGACGGTGATGGAGATGTGGCCGTTGTCTCGCCCAGCTTTGATGGCGATGGTGCCGCCTTGGGGACTGAACGACACCGCGTTGGCGATCAAGTTGCGAAACACTTGGACCAAACGGTCTTCTAGGCCGTCGACAATCAGGTCGATTTCGCTTTCAATCGTCAAGTTCGGCGCGCTGTCGTCAGCCGTGTGGGTGTGGATGTCGGCCAAGGTGGTGAGCAGTTTGCCCATATCCACCGTTTTGGTTTCGGCGCGCGACAGTTCCGCATCCAAACGCGACGCGTCGGAAATATCGGTGATCAAGCGGTCCAGGCGCTCCACGTCGTCTTGAATGACGTCCATCAGTTTGCGCTGTTGTTCCGGGTCCTTGAGGCGCGCGGCGGTTTCCACCGCACTTTTGAGACTGGTGAGCGGGTTTTTGATTTCGTGAGACACATCGGCAGCGAACGCTTCGATGGCGTCCATGCGGGTCCAGAGCGCCTCGGTCATGTCGTTCAAGGCCGACGCCAGCTCGCCGATTTCGTCGTCGCGCCAACGCATGCGCGGGATGGTATGTTGGCGGTGCTGGCCGCCGCGCACCCGGTCGGCCGCGCGGGCTAGGTTGCGGATGGGGCGCGCGATGGTGCCGCCCAGATATAGCGAGACCAAAACCGTCAGCACTAAAGTGGCTCCGAACATGGCCAAAATGTCTTTGCGCACTTCGAACAAGGCGTCGTCGATTTCTTGAGAGCCCTTGGACAACATCAACACACCGAGTGTCTGTTTGTAGCGCGTCACCGGCATGGCAACCGATAAGATCAACGAGCCGTCCGGCATGGAGCGGCGCGCGACCCAGGTTTCGCCTTGCAGCGCGCCGACGGCTTCGCGGTAATCTTGCACGTGTTGTTCGACGTTTTCGGCGTAGGGGGGATACTCTTCAATGCCGGGCAACCACATATAAAGGGTGTCCAAGGTGTGAAACACGCGGTTGAGCAGGCTTTCTTTTTCTTCCTGGCTCATGGGTGGCGGCAGGGCTTGGGTTTTCACTTCGCCGCCAGGTTCTAACAGCATACGCGAATCCGCGACCAAGTCGCCGGTCGCCGTAAATAGACGTGCGCGGGTTTCAGCGGTAAAGGCTAAACGGCGCACGATTTGGCTGGCGAGCTCGGGCAGCAGTTGCTGTCCAGCCTCACTCACAGCACTTTCGCCCAAGGCGACGGAAAAAATTTCCGCGTGCGTGCGCAGCGCCGACAGTTCGGTTTCGATCAGGTTGCGGCGATATTCACCCAAATAAAACAAGCCCGCGACTAAGATGGCGGGCGCCAACACGTTCACCGCCAAAATCCGGCGGGTTAGCGGCGAAAACCGCTTGTCCAAAACTGCCGACGGTTCGCTCTTTAACGCAGAGGGTGGTTGCTCAGTCATCCGTGTAGCGATAACCCACCCCGTAAAGTGTTTCAATGGCGGAGAACGTGTCGTCCACTTGGCGGAACTTGCGGCGCAGGCGCTTGATGTGGCTGTCGATGGTGCGGTCGTCCACATAAATGTGTTCGCCATAGGCCGCATCGATCAGCTGATCGCGGCTTTTGACGTGCCCGGGATTGCGTGCCAAAGCTTGCAGCAACAAGAACTCCGTCACCGTCAGGTTCACTTGTTTTTCTTGCCACACACACAAATGGCGCGTGCTGTCTAAGGTAAGCTCGCCGCGCTGCAGGACTTCGGCCTGGATCGGTTGCGGGTCGCGGCGGCGCAGAACGGCGCGGATGCGTTCCAATAGCAAGCGTTGGGAAAACGGCTTTTTAATATAGTCGTCCGCACCCATGCGCAGGCCCATGGCTTCGTCCAGCTCGTCGTCTTTGGACGTTAAAAAGATCACCGGCATGTCACTGCGTTTGCGCAGCTCGCCCAACAGCTCCATCCCGTCCATGCGCGGCATTTTGATGTCCAGCACGGCCAAGTCAGGTGGGTTGCGGGTGATCTCGCGCAGAGCTTCTTGACCGTCTTTATAAGAGTTGACGGCGAATCCTTCAGCTTCCAAAGTCATGGAAACAGAAGTGAGAATGTTGCGGTCATCGTCGACCAAGGCAATTGTATGAGTCATAGCGCGTCCAGAAATGTGTTCTTAAGTTTAAGTTTGCCTGAATTTGGCAAATAATCGCAAGCTTTGGGTTGAACACAATTGACCTTTGCTTTGTGGCAAAATTATAGTGTTAACAAGGCACCAAAGCACGGACTTGTCAAAGTCCGCTAGAGAATTGGAGATCTACATGCATGATCGCTATACCCGTTTTAGTCAGGGTTCGCGTTCGCGCGTTTCTCAGCGGCAACCGAAATTTGCACGCGCCAAAGTGTCACAAGCGGCTCCAATCGCGCCGGCTCTTCTGTGGGCCGGCATCGGACTACTCCTCACGACGTTCATGATTTTGCAATTGTTCTGAGGCCTTAATAGGCTAGACGCGCAAAATGCGCTTGAGGGATTTGGATACCGGGACGTGAACGACTTCATAAAAATGATCAGCAGCTTAGGCCGTCTGCTTGTTGACGCGGCCCGGGACTTGTTGCCGATCGTCGTGGTCATCGCGTTTTTCCAAGCCGTCGTTATTCGCCAACCGTTCCCCAACTTGGGCGAAATCTTGATCGGCACGGCGCTGGTGATCTTTGGCTTGGCCTTTTTTATTCGCGGCCTGGAAATGGGCCTGTTCCCGCTGGGCGAATCCATGGCTCAGGCGTTTGCCAAAAAGGGCTCGGTCATGTGGTTGTTGGGCTTTGCCTTTGCCTTGGGGTTTGGCACCACGGTGGCCGAACCGGCCTTGATTGCGGTTGCCGCCGAAGCGGCCAAAACAGTGGCCGAAGGCGGCCTGATTTCCACAGACACCGCCGAGTTGGAAGCGTACGCCGATGGGTTGCGCATGACGGTGGCGCTGTCGGTCGGTATCGCCATTGTCATCGGTGTGTTACGCATTCTCAAAGGCTGGCCCATTCAATATGTGATCATCGCCGGTTATCTCGGCGTGGTGGTCTTGACCTTTTTTGCCCCGCCCGAAATCGTCGGCATCGCTTATGACAGCGGCGGTGTGACGACGTCCACGATTACGGTACCGCTGGTGACTGCCTTAGGTGTGGGCTTGGCGACGTCGATCCGCGGACGCAACCCCATGGTGGACGGTTTTGGTCTGATTGCCTTTGCCAGTTTGACGCCGATGATGTTTGTGATGATTTACGGGATGGTGTTCTAAGATGATGGATCTCGTAACACATATTCTTTCCACGGCTTGGGCGACGGTGTTCGACGTTTTGCCCATCGCCGCGATTTTGCTTTTTTTCCAAGTGGGCGCTTTGCGCAAAATGCCGCCCAACCCCAAACGCATTGCGGTGGGCTTTTTGTATGTGTTGGTTGGCTTGACGTTGTTCTTAGTCGGCTTGGAATTGGCGCTGTTCCCGCTGGGTGAAACCATGGCGCGCCAGCTCACCGCCCCGGAATTTTTGGGTGGCGATGCGCTGCTGGGTAAAGTGAACTGGAAAGATTATCTCTGGGTTTATGCTTTTGCAGCGGCCATTGGCTTCGCCACCACGGCGGCCGAGCCGTCGCTGATTGCGGTGGCGATTAAGGCCGAACAAATTTCAGGTGGCGCCATCAACGCCTTTGGCCTGCGCATGGCGGTGGCCATCGGTGTTGCCGTCGGGGTGTCGTTGGGGGCGTACCGCATCGTGTCGGGCACGCCATTGCATTGGTACATCATCGCGGGCTACGTGGTGGTGATTGTGCAAACCTTGTGGGCTTCAAAATTCATTATTGCGCTGGCCTATGACAGTGGTGGCGTGACCACATCAACGGTGACCGTTCCGGTGGTGACCGCACTGGGCTTAGGACTTGCGTCCACCATTCCGGGCCGAAGCCCATTGTTGGACGGATTTGGATTGATCGCGTTTGCCAGCTTGTTCCCCATTATGGCGGTGCTGGCTTATGCAAACATTGCTTCTTTCTTGCAACGGCGAAATCAAAGCAAGGAAGACGAAGAGACTGAGGGGGAAAAGGAGACCAGCCTATGAACCTCAAAATGATTATGGCGCTCGTCAAAGACGAGATCACGCAAACCGTCATCGATGCCGCGCGTGAAAAAGGGGCAACGGGGGCGACGATTATCACCAGCGCCCAGGGTGAAGGCCTAAAAAAGGAAAAAACCTTTCTTGGGTTGGATTTGGCCGCGCAGCGCGACATCGTGCTGTTCATGGTGGCCGCGCCAAAGGCCCGTGAAATTCTTGAAGAGATTGCCCGCGCCGGGAAATTCGACGAAGACCCCGGTTCCGGGATCGCTTGCCAGATTGCGTTGGAGGATGCCGTCGGCATTACCAGCCAATTGCAAACTTTGAAAGATGAAGTGGAAGAAGAGCTATGAGCGAGCAAAGCTATGTCAAAGTTGAGGACATCATGTCCACGAACATTGAAACCATCGATGCCATGGCGACGGTCCATGACGCCGTGACCAAAATGCGCGACGCAGGTGTCAGCTCTTTGGTGGCCGACCGCCGCGATCAAACCGATGAATACGGATTGGTGGTGGTGTCTGACATTGCAAAACAGGTGGTCTCAAAAAATCGTGCGCCGGAACGCGTCAACGTCTACGAAATCATGTCCAAGCCGGTGTTGACTGTGCCCAAAGACATGAACATCCGCTATGCGGTGCGTCTTCTCACCCAGTTTGGTCTGTCGCGCGGCATTGTGGTTGACGAGCATCGCGCCCCGGTGGGAATCGTGACGTTGCGCGATTTGGTGCTGCGTCATATCGACTAAAACAGATGAAGCGTCCTCATCTTAAACCGGACGAAGCTGCGCGCTTGGCCCGCCTGATCGCGCGCCGGACGGACAAGGGCGCGCTGGCCACCAGCCGCCGCGCCGCCCGGCCTAGCCAAAAAGGCCACCCCTATGTCTCTAAAGTGGGCGTGGCGTGGGACTTGGACGGCTCGCCCTTATTTTTGTTTTCCACATTGGCCGCGCACACCCAAGACCTATTGGCCGACGGGCGCGCGTCATTGTTATTGGAAGCGCCCACCACCAAAGACAACCCGTTGGAAGGTGCGCGCACGACGTTGGTGGGCAAGGTTCGCCAGCTGGCAGGGGCTGACACACAGGCCGCGCGCGCACGTTATCTCAACACGCACCCGGCAGCGGCCATGTATGCAGACTTCGGCGACTTTGCCTTGTGGCGCATGGACATTGAAAAAGTGCACTACGTCGGCGGCTTCGGTGCTGCAAAGTGGACCAAGGCCCAAGACTTCGTTACCCCGCCTCTGGACTTGGGCGAAAAAGCAAACCGGATTGTGGACAGCTATGCAGAAGATGCACGGTGCGTCTTTACCCACGTGCATGCACGTTCGGCCCGTGGCTGGAAGCTGGTGGAGATCGATCCGGACGGTCTGGTTTTTCAAGGACCGAAAAAGAAATCTGAACGCGTCGATTTCGCGTCCCCGGCGACGGATGCCAAATCCTGGCGCACGCGGTTGCGCGCTTTGGTGAAAAAGGCCAAGGCTTAACGCGGAATTTAGAGTCTTTCTACCTAAAATTTGAATATAAACCTGTCATCGGGGACGTTTTAACCCTACCCGGATATGCGTTTTTTTGGTTGAATGAGAAAATCAACCGGACGCAGATTCGGACGTTTTTAGACACGTATTGTTTAACCATTGACCGTCTCTTGGGTGCCTTATGGCTTTTGCTACCGTTCTCGCCGTAATCGCTTTTTTTGTCGCCATGGTTGCCCTGTGGCTGACCAGTGACATTGTCAAAAAAGTGCAATCGCAAAACGATCAGTTCATTCGCTCCCAGGTCACGGGTCTGCGTGAACAGCTGCGTGAGCTTGATGCTGTGGTGAGCAAAACCTATCGCGCTTCGCAACGCCAAGATAACGTCCAAGCGGGACTGGAACAGCGTCTCAACGACCACACCAAGGTGATGGGGGCGATGAAAGCCCAAATCTCCACGCTGACGACCCAATTGGACGATTTGGATCGCTCGGTCCCGTCGCGCTATCGCGTGCGCATCGCTAAATCGGATGCTAAAGAGACCGACAAGTCCGCGTCCAAACCGTCCATACAATAGTACGTCACGGATGAACTCTGGGACGAATCCTGTCGTCCCATAGTCCGTTTGAGCAGTTTTTTTACGGTTTTGTTTCGGAACCTGTGGGGAACTTTCGCTAATCGCTTGATAAGCACTTGGAGTCAAAGGGCTTTTCGCACCCGCACAAAAAATTTGACGCAGCCGCTTCGTTGGCTAGTCTAGACGCCCCTCAACGAGGTAACAGTTCACGTTTAGAAGGACCTCCCACCATGCTCAACACTGCGGAAGCGCCCACCGCAAATGCGAAACTCAAGGCCTGGGTCGAAGAGATCGCAGCCTTAACCAAACCAGCAGCCATTCACTGGTGCGACGGTTCTCAAGAAGAGTACGACCGCCTGTGCGCAGAGATGGTGGACGCGGGTACGCTGAAGAAGCTGAACGACGAAAAACGTCCCAACAGCTATCTCGCGTGTTCAGACCCCTCCGACGTTGCGCGCGTCGAAGACCGCACGTTTATCTGTTCTGAAAAAGAAGAGGACGCCGGCCCCACCAACAACTGGATGGCCCCTGCGGACATGCGCGAAAAGCTCAACGGCTTTTTCGACGGCTGTATGGCCGGTCGCACCATGTATGTGGTTCCGTTTTCCATGGGCCCGCTGGGTTCGCCCATCGCGCACATCGGCGTGCAGTTGACCGACAGCGCCTACGCGGCTGTGAACATGCGCATTATGACGCGCATGGGCTCCAAAGTTTTGGACGTGTTGGGCGCAGACGGCGAATTCGTTCCTTGCGTGCACTCTGTTGGCGCGCCGTTGGCTGAAGGTCAAGACGACGTGCAGTGGCCGTGCAACGCGGAAAAATACATCGTTCACTATCCCGAAACTCGTGAAATCTGGTCCTTTGGCTCGGGTTACGGCGGCAACGCCCTGTTGGGCAAAAAATGTTTTGCGCTGCGCATTGCTTCTGCCATGGCACGCGACGAAGGCTGGTTGGCTGAGCACATGCTGATCGTCGGTCTGGAAAGCCCCGAAGGTGAAAAAACCTACGTTGCGGCGGCGTTCCCGTCTGCGTGTGGCAAAACCAACCTGGCCATGTTGATCCCGCCCGCAGGGTTCGAAGGCTGGAAAGTCTGGACCGTGGGTGATGATATCGCCTGGATCAAACCGGGTGACGATGGGCGCTTGTACGCCATCAACCCCGAATACGGCTACTTCGGTGTGGCCCCGGGTACGTCCATGAAATCCAACCCGTCGGCGATGAACTCGCTGACCGAAAACTGCATCTACACCAACGTCGCCGAAACCGACGATGGCGATGTGTGGTGGGAAGACATGTCCGACGCGCCGGCCCATGCCATCGACTGGAAAGGCAATGACTGGACGCCCGACAGTGAAACGCCCGCGTCGCATCCGAACGCGCGCTTCACCGCACCGGCCGGCCAATGCCCGTCCATCGACCCGGCTTGGGAAGACCCCAAAGGTGTTCCCATCTCCGCGTTCATCTTTGGCGGTCGTTTGTCCAAAACTTTCCCGCTGGCATACCAAGCGTTCGATTGGAACCACGGTGTGTACATGGCCGCGACCATGGGCTCCGAAGCCACCGCTGCTGCGGTCGGCCAAGCGTCTATTCGCCGTGACCCGTTCGCCATGTTGCCGTTTTGCGGCTACAACATGGGTGATTACTGGCAACACTGGGTGGACTTCGGCACGAAGATCTCCAACCCGCCGGCCATCTTCCGCGTGAACTGGTTCCGCAAAGATGAAAACGGCAAGTTTATGTGGCCGGGCTTCGGTCAAAATATGCGCGTGCTCAAATGGATTGTGGATCGTGTGAACGGCAAAGCCGAAGGCGCGGTCGAAAGCCCGCTGGGTCTAATGCCGCAACACGACGACATCACCTGGGACGGCTTGGACTTCACCAAGGACACGTTCGAACACCTGATGGAAGTCGACAAAGCGGGCGCCATGGCGGACGCCCAAGACCAAGTCAACTTGTTCGACAAGTTCGGCGACAAGCTTCCCAAAGAAATGGAAGCCCAACGCCAAGCGCAAATCGGTCGTTTGAACGACGCACCTGATGTTTGGAAAATGCCGGGATAAGCTCAGCACTTTCGCGCAAACAAAAACCGCCGCCCGGGAAACGGGGCGGCGGTTTTTGTTTGCGTATGCAGAAAATACTATGAAACCTATGATCCCATGCATACATTCTATAGGATTAGGGATCACACCGGACGCTTGATTTCCCCCCCCTGGACCAACCATCTTGCTCATACGCTCTCGAATTGTCTCCTTCCTCGTTGTAGTTAGCCTTCTGATATTCGCCGGAGGCCAAAGTTTGGCGGCAGAACGCGTGGTCCTTCAGCTGCGCTGGGATCATCAGTTTCAATTCGCCGGGTATTACGCAGCCCTATGGCAGGGCTATTACAAGGATGCGGGCTTGGACGTTGAAATCCGCTCTGCGTTCGAAACCGGCGCACGCGTGAACGCCCTTGAAGAGGTCTCTGCAGGCCGTGCGCATTTTGGTATCGGTGCCGCCGATGTCTTGCTCGCCCGTGAAAACGGGGCGGACTTATCGGTCATTGCGTCTTACTTCCAACACAGCCCCGTTGAAGTGTTTGTCAAAAGAAACGCAGGCATTCGCGGCCCCAGTGATTTGGTGGACAAGAAACTGGCATCAGGTGTTGACCCACTGATCGACGTTGAAGTTGATGCGATGTTGCGCATTGAAGGCGTTGCCCCATCAAGCATAAAACGTGTAGAGCTTTCCGCCGATCGTTCAGCCCACGATTATCTCAATGAACTGGAAAACGGCAGTATCGATGCACTGCCGGTCTATGCCTTATCATCCTTGTGGGCGGCAAGACAGTCCGGGCTAGACTTTATGCGCTTGCATCCTTCGGCCTATGGGGCCGATTTTTATGGGGATTCCTTGGTGGTTGAAACCACTTGGGCCAAAGATAATTTGCAAGCCGTCGATGCGTTTGTAAAAGCCACAAATCAAGGCTGGGAATACGCCCTTCAAAATAAAAGCGAACTCATTGAACACATCTCGACCAAACTTAAACGCCACCTTCCTCTTGAAGACGCCGAGACTTACAACCGATTTTTGGCAAAAGAAATCTCTGCCATCATGTTGTTTCCCACCATCCAGGCCGGAAATGTCAATCCACAGCGGTGGGAACGCATTGGTCATACGCTGTGGCAAAATGGGTTGCTGAAAGAGGCACCGAAACACACAGAGTTTGTCATTTCGGCCCATGAAGCCCTTGAAGAGCAATTCCATAGGTCCGCAAGCGTTGTTGTCGGCCTTTTGTTGACGATCATGGTGTTCGGCGTTGGCTACATATATTGGTGGCGCCATGTGCGCATCAAGGATGTCCAATTTCGTGAACTGTTTGAAAACATGCACAATGGGGTTGCTGTCTACCGCGCGGTTGATGGGGGCAAAGACTTTGTGTTCACCAATTTTAACAAAGGTGGCGAGCGCATTGAAAACGTTTCACGCGATCAGCTTATTGGCAAACGCGTGACCGAGGTGTTCCCCGGTGTGGAAGACTTTGGGTTGTTGGATGTATTTGAACGGGTTTGGCGGACCGGAAAACCGGAACACTTTCCGCTCGGCTTTTATGACGATGAGCGCATTTCGGGTTGGCGGGAAAATTATATTTATAAACTGCCCAATGGCGAGCTGGTTGCGGTCTATGAAGATGCCACAGCGCGCAAACAAGCCGAGCAAGAATTGGAGCTGATGAACAAAGAGCTCGAACAGCGCATCGAAACCCGCACCGCCGATCTCAAAGATGAAATTGCACGGCATAAGGATACGCTTGAACAGTTGCGCCTGTTCTCGCGCGCTGTTGAACAAAGCCCCAACATGATCTTCATCACAAACTTGAACGGCATTATCCAATACACAAACCCCAAGTTTACAGAGCTGACGGGATACGGCGCTGCCGAAGCTTTGGGCCAAAAACCCAGCCTCATCAAATCTGGGGATACGCCCATAGACGTGTATCAAGAGCTCTGGCAAACCATTATGTCTGGCCGAGAATGGCGCGGCGAAATTAAAGACCGGCGCAAAAACGGGAAAATTTTTTGGGCGGCGATTTCGATTTCACCCGTGCGCGACAACGACGACGAAATCACGCACTTTGTCGCCATGCACGAAGACATTACCCATCGTCGAGTTGCCGAGGAGAAAATCCGCACGGCCATGGAACATGCTCATGTCGCAAACCGGGCGAAATCGGAATTGCTGGCGAACATGAGCCACGAGTTGCGCACCCCCTTGAATGCCATCATCGGCTTTTCCAATACAATCCGCGATGAGGTCTTTGGCCCCATTGAAAATGAAAAGTATCCGGAATACGCAGGGGATATCTTGCGGTCTGGCGAGCACCTTTTGGACTTGATCAACGATATCTTGGACGTGTCCGCCATCGAAGCGGGCAAGTTGTCGCTTCACGAAGAGGTCATTTCTGTCCAAGACGCCATCGATTCATCCGTTCGCTTGGTCCGCCCACGCGCAGACAAAGAACGTGTGAAACTGGTGCGTGATGAAACGCTGGATTTGCCTATGCTGAAAGCGGACATGCGCCGACTGAAACAAATTTTGATCAACTTGTTGAGCAATGCGGTGAAATTTACCCCCGATGGTGGCGAGGTCATTATATCCGCAGGCTTGTCTGAAAATGATGAGGTTCAAATCTTGGTCAAGGACACAGGCGTTGGCATGACGCCCGAGGAATTGATGAAAGCCAAGAGCCAATTCGGCCAAGCGGATTCCGGTCTTGACCGCAAACACGAAGGCACCGGTCTGGGTTTGCCGTTGACCATGAACTTGGTGGAGCTCCATGGCGGACAATTCGACATTGTCAGCGCCAAGGGCGAAGGCACATCCATCACGATGACCTTCCCCGCCGAACGGACTTCGCGCGTTTGAGCGTCGCGCCTGAGGTTTGGTAAATGCCGGGCGAAATAAGGATATAGACCTCACGCTGTCATTCCCGCGAAAGTGGGAAGATGGAGTCACGCTTGAAGCTAGGGCGCTTTGAAAGTTGTGCCTGACAGCCCCTGGACCCCAGATCAAGTCCGGGGTGACGGTTTTTTATTGATCAATGTTCTGCGGTTAATCCAAAACCAACGACACCAACCCATCCGCCAGTTTCGGTTCGAACCACGTGGATTTTGGCGGCATGATTTTGTTGGCGTCGGCGACGGCCATGAGGTCGGCTAGGCTGGTGGGGTACATGGAAAAGGCGCAGGCCCACTCGCCGCTTTCGACGCGTTTTTCCAGACCTTCCAGGCCTCGCGCACCGCCGACGAAGTCGATGCGGGCGTCCGTGCGGGGGTCGCCGATGCCCAACAGGGGTGCCAAGATATGATCGGTGAGCAAGCTGACGTCCAGGCGGTCCACCGGGTCGGCGTTTGCGGCGGGTGGGTTTTTCAGGGCCAGCTTAAACCAGCGGCCATCCACATATAGGCCGAAGGTGGCCGGGCCTTTGGGGCCGACGGGTGTGTCCGATGCGGTGATGTCAAAGGCGTCTTCAAGTTTGGTGAGGAACGCCGCCGTGTCCAATCCGTTTAAGTCTTTGACCACACGGTTGTAGTCCAAGATCATCACTTCGTCGTCGGGGAAACTGACGGTGAGGAAACTCTCATACGAGGCGTCCGGGTCGGCGTTGTCGGTGCGACGGTTGGCGGCAACACGCAGGGCAGCCGCGCTGCGGTGGTGGCCGTCGGCAACATAGAGCGCGTCCATTTGCGTGAAGATGTCTAAGATGCGGGCCACGGTGTCTTCATCGCCCACCCCCCAAACTTGGTGCACAACGCCGTCGCCGTGCTGGGCTTCCAACAAAGGCGCGCCCGCCGTGACGTCGGCATAAATCGCGGCTAAGTCCGCGTTGGCGCGATAGGTCAAAAACACCGGACCGGTTTGCGCGTTCACCGCTTCGATTTGATTGACCCGGTCGTCTTCTTTGGTGGGGCGGGTGAGCTCATGCTTTTTGATGCGGTTTTCTTCATAGGCCTTCACACTGGCGCCGCCGACGATGCCGGTTTGCACATGCGCGCCCATGGTCGCGCGGTAGACGTAATAGTGCGGTGTGTCTTCGCGCACCAGAAGGCCTGCATTGATCATCTTTTTCAGGTTTTCGCCCGCCTTGGCGTAAACAGCTGCGCTGTAGGGATCGGTGTCTTCGCTCAAATCGATTTCTGCACGCGACACATGCAAGAAGCTCCAGGGCTTGCCATCGGCCATTTCACGGGCTTCTTGCGTGTTCATCACATCATAAGGTGGCGCGACGATTTCGGCTTCGCGGCCTTCGGCGGGACGCAGAGCACGGAAAGGTTTGAGCAAAGAATCGGTCATCAGTATCTCCCCCTTGTGGTTGCCCGATTATACATAGGTTTAGGAGAGGCGGTAGCCTTCCTCCATCAATACCCGTTGCACCACGGGACGGGTGCACATTTTGTCGAAGTGTTTTTGGCAGGCGTCGGGCAGTTTGATGTCGGTGCGCGTGGCCCAAAATTCCACATAAAACAGGGCGGCGTCGGCGATGGAGAACGCGTCGGTGACATAGCCGCTGGGGGATTGTTCAAGCTTTTGCGCCACGATGTTGAAGCCTTTTGCGATCAACTGGCGGCCTTGGGCTTCGACGACGGCGCGGTCTTGTTCGCGCGAAATGTAGCGCTCGGTCGTGAAAATGCGGGTGAAGCCTTGCATGTGGATGGTGGACACGGCGTAGCTCATGACCTCCAACACTTCAGCCTGTTTGGTGATGTCTTCGGGCAGCAGTCCGGCCTTGGGGTGGGCCAGGGCCAGCCACCAGGCGATGGCCTGAAATTCCGACAGCACCGTGCCGTCGTCCAGCACCAGTGCGGGGATCGTGCCTTTGGGGTTTACGGCCAAGTATTCCGGCGTATTCTGATCGCCTGCGGGCAGGCTCAAAACGTGGGCGCTGAAGAGTAAATCCAGTTCTTCGAGCAAAATATGAATGCCCGTCGAACACGATCCCGGTGTCATGTAGAAATCCATCATGGGTGAGGTGCTCCGCTGTTGTCTGTGGGGATGAGAAGCAAGGGCGATGCCACTTCAAATCTATGGAAAACCGGGGAAAACCGGGCGTTTGACGGTTGCGGACTTGTCACCAATGTCACAAGTGTGTGTTAAGTGACAGGACGGCCCGCCCAAAATCGCTATATTCTGGTCAAAATCTCTGGTGCGGGAATTGCTTGAGGATTTGAAAGTTTCATCAGCCGGGAAACACCATGATCAAAACCGTTCGCCACTACCACCAAATCACCAAGCACACGACCGAGGCCTATGCGCCGTCGCCGGGGTTTTTGGATTGGGACAGCCAGCCCGATCCGTTCCGCCGCTTTGTGGGGGCTGAACGCATCAAACTGCCTTTGGTGTCGGGTGAGGACTTGGCCGATTATGATCAGCTGTACCAATCGGGCGCCGCGCCCAGCCAGCCGTTTGATGTAAACGGCCTGGGTTTGTTTTTGGAACTGGCGCTGGGTTTAAGCGCGTGGAAAGAGGCGGGGCCCGACCGTTGGGCGTTGCGCAACAATCCGTCCAGCGGAAATCTGCACCCCACCGAAGGTTACGTGTTGGTGTGGCAAAGGTGCGAAGGCGTCACGCCGGGGCTGTATCACTACAACGCCCTTGATCATGTGTTGGAACGCCGCGCCCGGCTGGAGGAGGGTTTGGCCGAAGAGCTTTCCACGGCGCATCCCAAAACCTATGGCGCGGTGATGCTGTCCACCATCACGTGGCGCGAAGAATGGAAGTACGGCGCGCGGGCACTGCGCTATTGCCAGTTGGATGTGGGGCACGCTTTGGGCGCACTGAGTTTTGCGGGCGGCGTGTTGGGCTGGGGTGTGTCTGTGGACGGTGCACCGGGGGACGATCTATTGGCCGCGCTGATGGGTCTGAAAGACTTTGGTGAGGCGGAGCCGGAATTGGCGGACGTTTGCGCCTTTATCGGCGATCGCCCCGAAGGCGCTTTCCCTTGGGAAGATGTCGCGCAAGCGCTCAGCGATTGGGCGGGGCAGGCCAGCGTCGCAAGCCAAGAGCGTGTGGCGTGGCCGCAAATCACCCAGGTCATTCCTAGCCTGCACAAACCGGACACAGCCGCGTTGCCGTCTTATGGGGCGCAGGAACATGTGGAGATACCCCCATCAGATGCGGGCAATGCAACAGATTTAATCCGTCAAAGACGCAGCGCCCAGCGCATGGACGCCAAAACGGGTATGACACGGGCGGACTTCGAACGTACCTTGGCGCGCACGCTGCCCCAGGGCGAAGGCGGGCCGCTGGCCGTGCTGCCCTATGCGCCTGCGATCAATCTGCTGATTTTTGTGCATGACGTGGAAGGGTATGAGCCGGGGCTTTATCTGTTGGTGCGCAACGTGGACACCTTCGACAATTTTCGCCGGGCGTGTGATGCGCCGGATTTCAAGTGGGACAAGGTCGCAGACACAGCCTTGCCGCTTTGGGCTTTGGACGTGCCGGGGGACTATCGCAAGACCGCGTCGCAACTCAGCTGCTATCAAGGCATCGCCGGGCGCGGCGCGTTCAGTTTGGGCATGTTAGGCGCGCTGGGCGCCGCCATGGACACAGAGGGCGCGTGGGCGTGGCGCAGGCTGCATTGGGAAGCGGGGCTGATCGGCCAAGTTCTGTATCTGGAGGCCGAGGCTTCGGGCGTGCGCGGCACCGGAATCGGGTGCTTCTTCGACGATGATGTGCACCGCTTAATTGGCTTGGACACGGGCGAAGATGCGCCGTGGCAGACGCTTTATCACTTCACCGTCGGCGGGCCCATTGAAGACCAGCGCCTCAAAACCGCACCACCGTATGCGCATTTAAACGATCGTCAAACATAAAAGGGCCGCCCGGTTGGGGCAGCCCTTTAAATCAATGCTCGGGGGTGAGGCTTAGCCAGCCAAGGAGCAAGACAAATCTTCTTCGATGACGCCGGAATCGACGATTTCGATGATTTTTCCGTTTTCTTCGTTGGCCGGGCAGCCACAGGCGTAATCGCCGCTGGCTTCGTGCAGTTCAGCTTGTTTCAGGTGCCAAGCGGCAACTTTGCGGTGGTCGTCTGCTTTCATCGTCAGTCCTTCCCAAATCCATAACTAGAGTGATTCAAAAGTAATATAGTGCAATATCGCGCTATGTTGCACTGCGGTCAATGCTTGATTGGATTGGATTTTATGATTTTTGGGGAAAATCAGCGGATCCGCTTCAAGGTGAAGCAGAAGGTTGAGCCTTGACCTTCTTGGGAGTCCACATGGATTTCGCCGCTGTGGGCATCGATGATGGATTTGGAAATGCTCAGCCCCAGACCGGTGCCTGATTTTGAGCGCATATCCGACGCATCCACCTGGGTGAAGCGATCAAAGATGTCGTCGCGCAGATTGCCCGGAATGCCGGGGCCGTTGTCTTGGATTTTGACCGTGGCATAGGTGCGGGTGAGATCGATGGAGATAATGACTTCGTCCCCCGCTTCTGAGAATTTCACCGCGTTGGACAGCAAATTGGTCATCACTTGAATGATGCGGTCGCGGTCACAGCTGACATGGGCGGACGGCAAGGTGGCGGACGTGTCCAGCTTCACATCGTGTTTGGCGGCGAATCCTACATTGGCTTTGATGCCTTCAACGACGACGTCGGCCAGATCGATGTCTTGGAAGTGGAATTCCATCTTGCCTGATTCCAATTTTTCCAAGTCCAAGATGTCGTTGACCAGTTCGATCAAACGATCCGCATTGCGTGACGCCACGTCCAACATGTCTTGGGCTTTGTCGGACAACTGGCCCAAGGCGCCACCGCCGAGCAAGCCTAAAGTGCCCTTCACCGCCGTGAGCGGTGTGCGCAACTCGTGGCTGATGACGGCAATGAACGCGGCCTTTGAGCGGTCCAAGTGGGTGCGCTCAGAAATGTCGTGGACCACGCCCAACATGCGCAGTGGTTTGCGGTTTTTGTCGCGATAGACCTTGGCACGGCCCTGTGCGTAGCCCACGGAGCCGTCTGGACGCACGATGCGGTGGGTGATTTTATAGGGCTCGTCACTTCTCAGCGCTTTATCGACGGCGGCTTGCACGGCTTCACGGTCGTCTTTATGGATGCATTCCATGAAGTTTTCGAATGTCGCACCGAAATCGTCGCGGGATCGCCCAAAGATGCGATAGATCTCATCCGTCCAGCTGATGGCCCCCGTCTGGATGTCCCAATCCCAAGAGCCCACATGCGCGATCTGTTGGGAATTGAGCAGGCGTTCCGTTTGTTCTTCGATTAAGGCGTCATTGCGCGCGCGCTGTTGCAAGTCGCGCCAAATCAGCCACATGGCGACAATCCAAAACAGGGCGATGCCCAAAATTTGATACAGGGCACGGGTATGAATTTCTTCATTGAGGCCTTCTATGAATCCGTGTTCCGGCAGGACCAAAATGGTCCACCGGGTGTGTGCCACCGGGATGGAATGTTCTACTGTTTTTAAATCGATGTCGCTCAGCAACACATTTTCACCCAACTGGTCGCGCGAGCCTTCGGCCATCATTTCGATCAAGTTGGGGCGGTCGGAATGCACCAACACGATCCGATGGCCGGGCAGTTGAAAGCGTGAAATCATACGTATGATTTCGGTTGGATAAAAACTCACAAACAAAATGGCGTCTTCGCCGGACGGCATCTTCCATAGGGTCATCATGTCGAAGTGAAAGTTGTTCGCCATGGGGTGGATGAACGGCTTATACCCTTCAGCCAAGGTCTGGGGGTCCAGCAGGTCTTCGGTGTGGTGGGTGTCCCAAAAGCTTTCGATGTCGCGCTGACACACGGGGCCGACGAACTGGCCAAAATCGTCGGGGAACAGACCGCCGTCCGGCCCGCGCACGGTGAAGGCGAAGTGATTGGGATATTGCTTTTTCAGCAACCTTTCCAAGATGCCCTGCGACAGGCTGCGTTCGCCGTTTTGCATAAAGTGATACAGCAGCGTGGCGTTTTGTTCAGCGAATAGGTTGAGTTGGCGGGTGCGTTCACGCACAAAGCTGCTGATTTCGGCGCTGATGGAAATGCCTGCATTTTCCATCAGGCTGGATTGATAGTCTTGTTGGATTTTGAGCGCTGAGCTCATGGACCAAATGACAAAAAAGACACCGACAAACGCCGCCGTGCTCACCACATACGTCGAGATGTCGTGCCATGGACGAAACGCACTTGCGTGCGGGGGACGAAACGCACCTGCGTGCGGGCGCGGTCGCTTTTGATCAGGTCGGTTCGGCGACATGTTAAGCTCTGGCTTTCCCCATTTGGCAGGCTCCAGCCTGCGCATCCTTCAAATGTTAAAGGGGAACACCTCTGTTGTCACTCAGAAGCGGCAGCGTGCGCTTAAAGCTCACGGTTACTTGGCTTTTGGCTCAAGCGCCGCTAAGGCCTTTTCTAAGTTCTTGGACATGTGGCCCATCACGTCCATGAGCTGCTTGCGCTCTTTTTTCTTGATGCCGTCAAAGGCGGTTTTGTGCACGGCTTTGGAACCCTTGGTGAGCTTAACTTCCAGCTCGCGCGCCATCCCGGTCAGATGGATGCGCATGGCGCGCCGGTCTTTGGGGTCGGGTTCGCGGTAAATCAAGCAGTCGCGTTCCATACGTTTAAGGGTATTGGACATGGTCGCCTGTTCGATTTTGACGCGTTCGTACAGTTCGCGCTGGGTCAGGCCGTCTTGTTCCCAAAGGCAGAGCAGCACCGGAAACTGACCGGGTGCGACGCCGTGTTCTTTCAGCTGGTCGTTCAATGACTGGGTCAATAGACGCGACAGATGATTGATAACATTGGTGGGCGACTTTTCAGGGTCCTTGGACATAACCTGATCCTCAGTGAAATATGTATGCAAGCTGATGGATTAAAATAGTTCCCTATTATTAAAGCATAGTTAGTTTAGCTTTGCATTGTTTTGAAAATGTGAAGTTACGTTCGTTTTAGCTTCAGCCCGCCGACAAGGCCCAAAATGACCCAGCCCAGCATCAACAACACGCCGCCGAACGGTGCCGCGCCTTCGACGGGGACAATCATCAGCTCGCCAAAGCTGTAAAGCGTTCCGGAAAACAAGAAAATGCCCAGCATGAAGCTTGCCCCGGCCACGTGCAGGGCCTTGGTCGGCCAGCCGGGTTGTGACGTGCGGATCATCAGCCCGACGCCCATCAAGCCCAGCGCGTGCCACATCTGGTATTGCGAACCCATCATGAAGATGTCGCGGATGTCGGGCGTATCGCCCAAGCTGTGCCAGCCATAAGCCCCAGCGGCCACGGCCAGTGCGGCGTTGAGGCCAGCTAAAAGCAACCAGGTGTTCATGATCCATTCCCTTTTCTTAACGCATTTTTGAGCGTTTCTGATGTATCACCAAATGATGGTTTTGAGAAACGCCCTTTTTATTTTGATGTTCCCGCTGGCAATCTTGGCGGGTGGATTGGCTTTGTCGGTGAGCGCACCCACTGTGCCGTTTTCCTTAAGTGCCGCAGTGGCCTATTTGCCCTATGCACTTTGTTTTATCGCGGCCATTGTCGGGGGCTGGTTTAAACGCCCGCGTGTGGTGTTGATGGCGGGCCTAGTGGCGTTGGCCCATGGCGTGGTGCAGGGCTTTGTGGCCGACACCAACATCTATGATCGTGAACCGGGTCTGACGGTTGTTTATGCGGCACTGGCCGTGCTGTTCCCCATCAATGCGGTTTTGATTGCGCTCAAACCCGACCGCGGGCTTTTGTCGGTGGGGGTGCTCAATCGTGTTTTGTTTGCCTCTGTCCAGATTGCAATTTTGATTGTGATTTGGGACGCAGGTGCGGGCGCGCATGCGCTGGCCGATGAAATCTTGCACCTGCGCGCGTTCGACAAGGTTTGGGATCAGTGGACTTTGTTGCCGCAACCGGCGCTGATCTTGTTTGTCAGTGCAAGCTTAGGCCTATTGGCGCGGGCTCTTTGGAATGGCGGCGCGCTGGACGGTGGGTTGTTTGGCGCGGTCGCGGTATCGGCCTTGGGCCTGCATGCGGCGGGTGACGGGGCGCTGTCGGCGATTATGTTTTCTTTGGCGGGCGTGGTGCTGTTGGCGGCGGTGGCGCAAGAAAGCTATCGTTTGGCCTTTATCGACGAGCTCACGGACCTGCCTGGACGCCGCGCCTTGATGCACGATTTGTTGGCACTCAGCGGTGACTATACGGTAGCGATGTTAGACGTGGATCACTTCAAAAAGTTCAACGACACCTATGGTCACGATGTGGGCGATCAAGTCCTGAAAATGGTGGCGGCGCGCATGATGGCGGTCACCGGGGGCGGACGGGCCTTTCGTTATGGTGGGGAGGAGTTCACGGTCCTGTTCCCGCGTAAAGATACAGACCATGCCGTCAAACACCTTGATAGTTTGCGCCAAGCCATCGAAGCCTCGTCCTTTATGCTGCGCGCCGAAGACCGCCCTGACCACAGACCCGAAGGGGTGAAGGCCAAGCAGGCGGCAAAGAGCAAGAAGCAGCCTTCCAATATGGTCAGCGTCACCATTTCCATCGGTGCGGCAGGACGCGAAGAGGGGCAGACACCTGAAGACACGCTCAAGGCCGCCGATGAAGCGCTGTACCGCGCCAAGGACGGCGGGCGCAACCGTGTGTCGATCTAGGTGTAATCTCGTTTCCTAAACTTGACGAACCATCCTTAGAAGCTTTCAAAACCATTTGAATGATGATTAAATTGGTGTGTTATGACGTTAGAAAGCAAGACGCATCTTCATCACGTTGCGAACCTCATCAAAGGGAAGGGTATCACAGCTGAAAAGCTCAGCGATGATCCGGCCATTGGGGTTGCTATTCATTTTCAAACGGAATTCTTGGATTGTAATGCGCGGTTTTGCGAGATCACGCAATATGCGCGCGATGAAGTCATCGGTGCGAAAGCCTGGATTTTCGTTCCGCCAGAAAGCATCGAAAAAATATTGAAGCAACTCAACATGCTTTCTGAAACGCCTTATGAAGTGACCGCCTTGAAAAAAAGTGGGGCACCCATGCAAGTGGAAATCACCGGGCGCAACTTTGATTTGGGCAAAGGGCAGGCCGCGCGGGCGATTTTTGTGCGCGAACTTTGTGCTTGATCCGCGCAGTTATCCACTGAATCGTTAAATTCGCATATAAGCACACGCGCATAAAAAGGCGATTTCAAAGCCTTTTGCAGTGCAATGACGGTGCACCCTTTGTGGAAAACAAAGCGTTGTTCGCACGCCATTTGGGTGGCACCATTTTCACAGATCAACACACGACACGGACCTGCTTGCAGGGACGGGTCGGGAGAAATCGGGAAGGTCGCGGGGCTTGCTCCAAGATGTTCCAGATGGATCTTCGAAGCGGGTGACCGCCAAGAGCGTTGATTGAGGGAAGCTTGCTTCCCGGCGTGCTTGGCGCGGCGCTCAAAGGACGGCCTTTCCCGGTTGTTCACTTGAGCGCAGCACTGGCAACGTCGCTCAAGTCTTTCCATGTGTGTTCGCGCACATCTCATGGATAAGACGGTTGGGGTGAGCGGGTGAGCGCAAGCTCCCCACCCATCTCACACACGGCGCAAGCCGTGTCGCGCCTGGGTTCGGCGCTTTGACCAAGTGGGACCTCGCGAAGGCGACTTCGTGTTGGCCTTGAGCCCTCGGTGAAGGTGTGAACCTTTTGCCTGAGGTCAGGGCTTCGCCAAGTGGCTTGGTTTCGCGTTTCGGCTTGAGACCAAACAGCTTCGGCGATGATGACGGGGAAGAGCTGAGCTCTTCTCCGTTTCATCATTTCTGGGGAGATCTTATTGCACCGCACCTTCATCAAAATGTGATCGCTTGGGTCATGCCCTTGTCATGGCTTAGTGGTGGAATGATTTGCACGCAATCCCCATATAAAGCCCACACACTGGGAGGATAACATGTCACCAAAAACGCTGTCGCATTTGATTGAAGAAATTCTCACGTTTTGGTTCGGCGCGCCCGATGACGCGGATTACGGCAAGCCGCAGATGAAGTGGTTTGAAAAAAATGATGACTTCGATGCCCAAATTAAACAGCGTTTTGAACAAGTCATGATCGATGCGCGTCAAGGCAAGCTCGATGACATGGCGGAGAGCCCTGAGGGTGCGGTGGCGTTATTGATTGCGTTGGATCAATTTCCGCGCAATGTCTATCGCGGTTCGGCCCAAGCGTTTGCAGCCGACGCCCATGCGCGCCGCATCGCGCAGCAGGTTTTGGCCCGCGATTTTGATGAACAAGTGGCACCGGTGATGCGCAGCTTTATCTATCTGCCGTTCGAACACTCCGAAGACTTGGCCGACCAGGAACGGTCTTTGGACTTGTTTACCAAGCTGGGCGGCAACGGTGTGGAGTGGGCCCAAAAGCACCACGTCATCATCGAACGCTTCGGCCGCTTCCCGCACCGCAACGAAGTCTTGGGCCGCGATAGCACACCGGAAGAAACCGAGTTTCTGACACAGCCGAATTCGTCGTTCTAATTCAGTTTAAGCCTTCAGACCACAGGCCCCATTGGCACATCCAGCGGCTGCCGGGCAGGACGGCATTTGCGGCTGAGCCTGACCGCCGACGTTGGGCGCAGACAGCCCTTTAACCAAGTCCTTAGAGCCACACGTCGGGCACGCAAGCTTCTTGGCCTTCAGCTGCGCCATGCAGTCGTCGTAGTTGTCGAACTGTTCGGCAAACTCATGGTCTTTGTCGCAAATCAGGGTGTAGGTGATCATGCTGGCTCTCTCGCACGTTTAAAATGTTGGCCTGATATAGTCGGAAAAGGGGTGTTTGTGAAGGGCACCCCTTTATTTTCTATAGACTTGCAAATCGTCTTTTGGTTTAACGTGATATATTCATACATATATAAATTGTGCTTGCCGGTGGGGGGCTTACCTTGAGTAAAGTTAAGACAGGCGTATTGATGATCGCTGGAATTGTGGGTGTCATTGGATCGTTTGGGTCATTTATTGGTTTTTTGCCCAGTGAATGGATTTCTCAAAATATTCCTGAGCTATTGGTTGGTTCCACAACTGCGGGGGTAGACTTATCAGCAGGCAAATATGTTATGGACCTTTTTTGGGTTAAGGCCCTTACGTCACTATTTATCATTTTAATTTTATCTGTTCTTGTCCTTTTCTATTTCCTGTATCGCAGTAGTGGCTGCGAGCAGGGCAAGTGTGCGGACTTTGTGGAATTAACGAAAAATGCGGATCGGTGTTCGGAAGATCTCAATGCGCTTCAGACTAAATTCGACAATGCCATACTTCAGCATGGCGGAGTTGTTGCCGAAAAAGAAAATGCCGTTCGAAACTACGATAAAATCGTGGACATTGTTTCGATGTTGGCCAATAAGCAATACCCTGGTGACGAAATTCCTCAGATCATCTTCCAGAAAATCCAATGGGATGTAGAGGTTCGCGCGAATGGCGATTGTATACTCACACAGACTTATGAAATTATGGCGAAAGAGAAACCACTTCATTTCTGGTCAACGTATATGGAAGCGGATCCAGAAGTTCCTGAAATAGTATCACCGTTTTGGACGAAGAGTGGGCGTGAGTTTGTCACTGCGACAGACTTAACAAATGATAATAATGGCATTGCGATTTTGCCTTATGATTTATCGCAGCGCAAAAGGCGGGACTCAATCTATTTTTTACCGGCTATCCCACAAGACGAAAGTCGCAAATTCAAGGTGAGCTATTTTTGGGAAGGGTGGGCACAACGTTTTATCGAAAAGGGGATGATGGACCATGAGTTGGACTACAGCAAAAGCCTTCCCGATATCATATGCGAAATGAAAGTCTCTGTGGAATTCGATACATCATTTGGTGTGGTCGAATGCGAAAACAAAAACCCCCACTTAGATGGAGATACGCTTAATCAGACATCAAGGAAATGGGTTTTCGAGAACCCGAACAGGCCGCTCGGTAGAAACAAGGTTCTACTGACTTTTAAGCAGCCAAATAAGCAATAGAGTGTTTTGAGCGTCACAAAAGGTCAACCGCCACGACCACCGCCGCCGCGACCAAGTTGAAGGGTATGACGCTGTTCATAGAATGTGCTCATGTTGTCGTTGCCTACCTAGCAAATTGTTATTTAGAGAATTATAGCAGAATATGGTGATTTTCAGTGAAAATTTAAGTCTAAAAAGAGCGCATTGCAAGTGTTAAACGAATATTTTAGGCTTCTGCATCCTTGTGGTTGCGCCTCATGGTTCGCTCATAAACGTAAAAGCTAGATGTGAGGGCGATACGTGCTTGATTCAATAACAGCGGACTATCTTTAAATGGCACCAAAAGGCCGCTCGGATAA